>JACDAU010000214.1 GCA_013695265.1 Chloroflexia bacterium | reverse complement strand
CGCGGAGGAACAGCTCGCCGCGTGCCGTGGGCTTGCTGCGGAGCTAGGCTACACTATCGGGGAGGACACGACGTTTACGGATACCAGCCCCGCAAGCACGCTCGCCCGGCCCGGCCTGACCGCACTGCTCGGCCTCATCGCCCGTCGGGAGGTCAACGCGGTGATCGTGTACACCCTGGACCGCCTCGCCCGGCCCGAGACCCGGCAGCGCCACATTCTGCTCCAGGAGTTGGGCAAGCGGGGCGTGCCGCTGTACGTCGCCAAGATCCCGAACGGCTACCGATACGACCCTGTGACCGGCAATCTCCTGGCCGCGCCCGAGGCAGGCGCAACCCTGGAGGACTGGCGTCCGCCAGAGTATATCATCATCCCCCGTGAGGACCCGCTGTCGTAGGGCATTCAATGTCCGCCCGCCAACCTGCTTCGTGTATTCGCCGCAGGTTCTCCGTTTCCCACGCCGCCGCCCGGTCGGGGTTTGGCGTCCACAGGTATCGCGCGAGGTCCACGGTGTACCCCTCTCTCACCACGACGCCATCGGCGATGAGATCCGCCCGGTGCTGGGCCGCACCGCCGAAGCCGTACACCGCCGCGAGCCCTCCCCAGCGGTTCACAACCCGCTGACAGGGAACCCGCGCCTCGACGGGCGTGCGGTACAGCACGAATCCCACCGCTCGGGCCGCTCGCGGCGCGCCAAGCACTGCAGCCACCTGTCCATACGTCATTACCCGGCCCTGTGGGATGGTCCGCACCACCTCCCACACTAGCTCCTGGAAGGCGCGCGGGGCATCGTTCTGGCTGGTGGCGTTCTGATTCGATGGTGATGGATTCACGAATCTTCTCCTTCTCAGGAGGGTGCGGCTCTCGCTTGCTCAGCAGGGGAACGAGGGCAGGCACGGAGACCTGCACCCTACGGGATGCGCCTCACCTCCAGGCTGCATCGGTATTACGGCGAGCCAGTGGTGCTCATGGAGCCGCCTGCTTCGGGCGATCCCCGAGCCAGCGAACGTAGGCGATCACATCCTCCATTTCCTGCTCGGTCAAGCGGTCAGGCGGGAATGCGGGCATCCCACCGCCGCCGGTCCGGATCTGACGGCGGATCGTCTCGTCCGTAGGGTGCTTCGCTTCGAACGCCGCGCCGTGCAGCGCCGGGCCGAGGCCACGCTCACCGCCGGGGTGACAGCGGTTGCAGCCCTGCTCCCCGGTGAAGAGCGCCCTGCCAGCGGCGGCCTGCTTGTTTGAGATTGGCTCCGGCGCGGGCGTGACGCCGCATGCAGCGATGAGGAGGGAGGCCGCGAGAAGGATCTGGAGTGCCTTTGGGAACCTGGTGTGGTGCGTGCCGGTGACTATGGGAGACGCTCCTCGTGCAGGCTGGGACTTATGGTGTGGCTACTCCAAGTATACCCGGACCAGGCGGGCCCACCCAGACGCATCGATGTAAGGGCATCTTCGGACCAACCAGAAGTCGAACGGCCGAACTTGTAGCCTGCCCGATGGTCTGATAACTGGCTCTTGGAGCGGTTCGAGCACCGGATGCGGGTGGGGACAAGCCAACGGGCGTTCAATTGAACGCCCCTACAGCAGTGAGCATCAAGGATGATCCACGTAGTGGCAGGTCTCCGTGGCCGCCCGCGGACCGCAGCCCGCCCCCTGCCATTCTGGAGGTTCGATCTTCTCGCCCACTGCTGTACAGGTTGCCCCGGACAGATTTGCTGTGAATGCACGGACCGGGTGGGCTACCCCTCGCGTTCGCCGCCCGCCTCGTTTTGGTGCTGCGGTCTGCCTGCTCCATCTTCCTGCGGATCGGGGTCCGATTCCGAGTACAAATCGGCCTGGCCACGACCCACTTTCCGCTCGCGGCGCTCCGGCGGAATCGAGGACACCTCGTCGGGGTCGTTTGCTCTCATGCTCCTCGCTTCTTCGGCGTCCCTCGGCCGGTCTGAACCATTCGACATCTGGGCCTCCTTGAGCGGTTTGCGGTGCAAGCAGCAGAAATAGACCACCGCCGGAAGCACTATAGCACCTTCGGCTCCGCGAGAAGGGGCGCCGCCACCGGCGGGAGCACCAAGGGTCATCACCGAACCGCGCGCCTTCGGGCGGCACGGGCGCTCCTGTCCGCTCCAGCCCAGGGAAGTGGGATTGATCCTTCGCGCAGGCTATGGTGCTGCACCACCCGTAGGGGCGTTCGCCCGAACCGCCACGCCCGTACCGTGACGATCAACGCGAACGCTCACGGCTGTAGGTCGGTACCTGACTGGGCGCTGCGAACGCAGGACGGGGACGGTGGTTAGCTCTCGGGTTGGAACTCGCCGCCCATCAACGGCTTCGATGTTGGCGCGGGGCTGCCGCCGTCCGGCTCCTCGGTCACGCCGATCCAACCATACGAGCTGAGAGGCTTGTCCGCTTCCAGCAGCCATCTGCCGCTGTTGTCCCGGAATACGCCGACACTGACCGGCTGCAGGTTCTTGCCATCGGGACTAAGCCAGATCTGGTAATCACGCCCCTGCGGTGCCTCTGGCAAGCCGTCGATGACGATATACGCGCGCTCGGATTTGGGATCCGTGAATAGCCGCGCTGCGATGCCGCTCTGGTGTACCTGCACAACTTGCCCATCAGGTGAGTTGATGAGGGCTTGCACTCCCTCGCGTTGTGCCAGTTGCCCCTGGAGTTGCGCTATCTGCTGTTGATGGCGGGAACTTGCAGCGGTTTGCACCAACTGCTGCTCCACAAGCTGTCCCTGGAGACCGGTGATCTGGTCGCGCTGACGGAGGAGCGCGCTGCCCGTTACGAGCAGCAGTGCAAGCGACGCGACCGCAGCGCCAACCGCGAATCCGCCGCCGGAGAAGATCGAGAAGAAGTCCCTCCAGTCATGGCGGGGTTCTGGGGCCGCGAGCGACGCAGGTGCGATGGTGTGAGCATTGCTCTGTTCGGACTGCAAGGCGTGGACGCGATCGAACACCCGCTGCTTGAGGTCTGCGGGCGGATCGACGAACGGCACGGTGAGCGGAAGTGCGGCAACGACACTGCGCATCTCGCCCACGATCTGGGCGCACTCCGGGCATGTAGGCAGATGCGCCTCGAATACAGCCGTCTCGGGCGCATCGAGCGCGTCAAGTGCGTATGCCGCAGCCATCACCACCATATTCTCATGTTGTCCATTTGCGTTCGTCATAAGTAATCCGCGTTCTCTCATAAAGTATCTGACTGAACGCCTTGCGCTAACAGGTTCGTGCGCAGTCGCTGCAGCCCGAGCCGTGTCCTGGTCTTGATCGTCCCCAACGGTTCACCCCGCTGATCCGCTATCTCCGACTGCGTGAGCCCGCCGAAGTACGACAACTCCAGCACCTCGCGCTGTGGCACCGGCAACCGCGCCAGCGCCTCGATGATGTACTCCCTGCGAATCCCGCCGAACGCCTGTTCATCGGGCCCCGGCACGTTGTCCATCACATCGAGCAGGGAATGTGGCACGTCGGGATCATCATACACTTGCTGCGGCCGTGCCTTCCGCCGCCGCAGTTCATCGATCGCGAGGTGATGGGCGATGCCGAACAGCCAGCTTGAGAAGCGCCCCTTTTCGCGGCTGTACGTGGATGCCTGTTGCCAGACCCGCACGAACACCTCTTGCGTCAGCTCTTCCGCTACCTGCTGGTTCCGCACCATCTTCAGGGTGAGTGAGTACACGACTCTGGCGTATCGGTCATACAGCAGACCAAGTCCAGCCTCATCCCCTTGGCCGACGCGCGTCGCTAGTTCCTCGTCTTGCACGCTGTCCATCGCTCTCCTTTGAAAGAGCCAGCGTGCCCAGTTGCGCGGTGTCAGGACCCTCACCATGCAGTACGCAGGCATGGTTCGCGCGGTTCTATCCGGGCACGGTGTGTGGCTGCATTCTATAGCCCCACCCCGAATAGCGCAAATGCGCGTGTGGCCCTGTTGGAAACGGGCGAACAAATCAGACCGATACAAGGTGGATGTGGAGACCAATCCGCAGGGTGCAGGCCTCCGTGTCTGCCCCCGCGTTTGCCGAATCAACGGGCGGCCACGGAGAGCCGCACCCTACTCTTGGTCAACCACGGGGCGGCAGCACGGAACCAGTATCAGACCACCGCGTCCGACCCGTGCCATGCGCGGGGAGCGCGGGTGGCGCTCTGCTATGATTGAGGCGTGATTTTTCCGCTCCGCGTCTGGAGGCGTGCTTCCGCGTGACCCCCATCGATCTCTCGCTCTTGTTTGGCCTTGCCGCGATGTGGGGCGCGTCGTTCCTGTTCATCAAGGTGGCGGTCCTTGAGATGTCGCCCCTGATGCTGGTTTCCATCCGCCTCGTGCTTGCGTCCTGTACGATGTTGCTGGTGCAGCGCGCGCTCGCCTCGCGGCGCCCGGCGCGCCCCGCACCGCCGGTGCGCCAGATGTGGCGGTCGTATCTGTACGTATCGATCGTGAACGCGATCATCCCGTACACGCTCATTGCCTGGGGGGAGGAGCGCATCGCGAGCGGCACGGCCTCCATTCTCAACGCTAGTACACCTCTCTTCACCGCGCTGCTCGCCGGCCTCGCCATCAGCCATGCCGGCGCCCTGGACAAGCTCACGCCCAGGCGGGCGATGGGGCTGCTCGTCGGTTTCGCGGGCGTTGCCGTCCTCATCGCGGGCAGTGGCGCGGACGTTGAGCTTGCGACGGGACGATCCGCGCTGCTCGGCGAACTGGCCGTGCTTGTCGCGTCGCTCTCATACGGCATCGGCGGGCTATACGGGCGCCGAGCCTTTGAGGGCATGCCGTCAATCCTGCCAGCGACATGGCAGAATATCTTTGGCGCGGTGGTCTTGCTGCCGTTTGCGCTCGTCCTCAGCCCGCTCGACCGGGTGCCGTCGTGGCAAGCGATTGGCTCGGTGGTTGCGCTCGGCGTGGTCGGCACCGCGATCGCCTTGCTCGTATACTACGAGTTGCTGGCTCGCGTTGGGGCCACGCGCACGGTGATGGTGACGTATCTGCTGCCGGTAATGGCGCTGTTCTACGGCGCGGTACTGCTTGACGAGGCCGTGAGTGTGTACGCCCTGCTCGGGCTCGCGCTCGTGCTCCTGGGTATCACGGTCACAGCGCGCGCACGGACCAGCAATAAGTTACCAGCAATGAGCGATGAGTAAGGCACGGAGGCGGGGCCGACCGGAGAAGGGGGTCCGCTGGTGTGTGGGGTGCGCTGTGCTCGGTAGCCCGCCGGGCACCCTGCTGTGCTACGGTAGTGGTTGTGGTGATACGCTGTTCGGTTTGCGCCTGTGCGGTGCGGGGGATTTGCTGGCCAGGACGCCGGATGCTGCGCAGTGTTCTGGGAGCCGCAGCCGTGAGCGGACAGCGGGAGTGACGAGGCGGAAGGTGGTGTGGCAGCGTGGCGGCTGAGGGAGTGCTCAGAACGAGGGCGGTTACGGAGATTGGCGAGGAGACGCGCGAGGCGTACGTCGCGCGCAACTTTCGCCACAACTATGTGCTGCTATTGCTCGACGCGATCTCGTTCCCGCTCGGCATCAGCTTCGTCTCCGTCGTGACGATCCTCCCCCTCTTTGTGCGCCAGATGACGGACTCCTCGCTCGCGGTCGGGCTAGTGCCGGCGCTCACCCATCTGGGCACGCTTCTGCCGCCGCTCTTTATCGCGAACCGCATTGAGCGCCTGCCGCTGCAGAAGTGGTATCTCTTCTGGGTGGCGTGCGTGGAGCGAGCGCCGTTCCTCGTGCTCGCCGCGCTTATCCCATGGCTGGGCCGCGCGAACCCGCAGGTGCTGCTCGTAGTGTTCTTCATCGCGCTCGCGGTACACAACTTCGCGATGGGCCTGAACATGCCGTCGTACTTCAACCTTTTCTCAAAGGTCATCCCCGCAAACCGGCGGGGTGGAATGTGGGGGATCGGCGGGGCGATCAGTGGCTTGTTGGCCCTTGGCGGCGCGTGGCTGTCGGGAGTGCTGTTGGGCCGCTACGGCTTCCCCGATGCGTACGCGCTCAACTTCCTGTTCGCCTTTATCGTGCTGACGCTGGGCATCATCGGCTTCCGGTTTGTCCGCGAACTGCCCACGACCGACCGTCCACCGCCCATCCCG
>JACDAU010000169.1 GCA_013695265.1 Chloroflexia bacterium | reverse complement strand
AATACAAGGTGCCCCAGGCTCCGTGGTGAGTACGCCTTGCGATCTCGCCCTTCCAGGCTGGCCGCGATCAGCTTTGCGACATACGTGCCCTGCTGCTCGGCGGCCTGGGCGGTCGGCGGGAGCGGATCCCCCGTTCGCGCGTCGTACGCCCACCCCGAGTCGCCGATCACATACACGTTTGGGTACTCCTGCATGCGCAGGTGGTCATCCACCATAATCGCCCCGTTTCGCGCTTTCTCGACCGGCAAATCGCGCACGATCACCGGGGCACTTGTGCCCGCCGCCCAGAAGATCGTGTGCGCAGGTATCTCGCCGTTCGACGTGTAGACCGCCGTGTCGGTGACCGAGAGGATCGCGGAACCGACCTGAACCTCGATGCCCTTTGTTTCGAGCGACCGCTGGACCGCCCGCGACACCCGCTCCGGGCTGGTGGATACCAGACGATTCGAGCGCCCCACGACGACCACGCGAGGCTGCTCGTCCGCCAGCCAGGGGTACTCCGCGAGCAAACCGGATTCCAGGTAGTCCCAGATCGTCGCTGCAACTTCCACGCCGGTGTCGCCGCCGCCGCCGACGACGAAGGTCAGCGCAGCGCGGCGCTCTTCGGCGGAGAGCGCCCGGTGCGCACGCTCAATCGCGTCGATTAGCCGATTGCGCAGCGTCAGCGCATCCGCAGGCGAGGCGAAAAGCAGTGCGCGCTCCCGCAGTCCCGGCAGGTTGGGGACCTGCGTGACGCTGCCGAGCGCGATGACGAGCACGTCATATGGCCGCGCTTGCGCCCCGGACACGTACACGACGCGGTCCTCAAGGTCGATTCGCTCGACCTGTGCGTGCAACACATGGAAGTTGCGATTTCGTTGAAACGCGCGAATCGGTACGACGACGGAGTTGGGGCTGGCAGTGCCGTTGGCGACCGGCCACAGGAGCGGAGTGAACAGCGTACTGTTATCTCGGTCGACAACCAGCACGCTCGTGTCGTGGTTGTTTTTGAGAAGCTTGTCAAGCTTGAGCGCGGTGGAGATTCCGCCGAACCCCCCGCCGAGGATGAGGATGCGCGTCTTGGCTTCCCGGTACTCCGCTTCGCTCTGGCTCGCGTGGCGGCGCTGTCCGCCGATCCCGGCTTGATACAGGAGGCGGCGTATCAGCGCCGCGCCTCCGCCGAGCGCCAACGCTCCTAATGCTACCCGTTTGAGCACGTCCACCTCCGTCATGGCCCGCGTCTGGCGGGCGATCGCGTCCACCGGATTATAAGGACGTGAGCGGCGAAAGTCACGGACACCCGGTGGAGGGCCTTGCTTTCCATCGGGGTTGACGGGCGGCGGTGCACACGGTATCCTCGGGGGTACGAACAACTGAATAACTCGGGCTGCGACGGAGAGCAGTAGATCCACAGGGTTCCCAGGCACCAGAGAGCGGGTACGGGGTGAGAGTGCCGCGCTGGGGGTCGGATCGAAGACATTCCTGAGCCCGGCGTTTCCCACGGTACGGGAGGCAAAGAGGCCGCAGCGGCGCGGCGAAGCAAGGTGGCACCACGGGGCAACGAAACGCCTCGTCCTTCACAGGGGAGGACGAGGCGTTTTTTATTGTCTGGAAGGAGTGCCACGATGACACAGCGCATACTGACGAACGAGCTGTCAGGCAAGGTCGGTGAGCGCGTGCAGCTTCGGGGCTGGATGCAAACGCTCCGACGGATGGGCGGGGTGGCGTTTCTGGTCGTGCGAGATCGCAGCGGTAGCGCGCAGGCCGTGCTTGACGATGCGGCCCTACTGGATGGCTGCCTGCCAGAGACCGTACTCGCGCTCACGGGCACCGTGTGTGAGGAGCCTCGCGCGCGTGGCGGGGTCGAGCTGCACGACGTAACTGTCGAGATCATCTCTCCGGTGCGTGAAGCACTTCCGTTTGAGTTGAACAAGGGACCGTTGAAGGCCAACCTGGACACCTATCTCGACCACGCGGCCGTGGGACTGCGGCACCCCGCGAAGCAGGCCACCTTCCGCCTTGCGTCCGCCATTCTCGGCGCGTACGCGTCCTGGATGCGCGCGCACGGATTCACGCAGATCACGACGCCGAAGATCGTGGGTTCCGCGACGGAGGGCGGCGCGAACGTGTTCGGGATCGAGTACTTCGACCGCAGGGCGTACCTCGCGCAGAGCCCGCAACTTTACAAGCAAGTGATGGTCGGCGTCTTCGAGCGGGTGTTCGAGATCGGCCACGCATACCGTGCGGAACCCCACGACACCGCCCGGCACCTGAACGAGTATCTCAGTCTCGACATGGAAATGGGGTTCATTCGGGATCACCACGACATTATGCGCACGCTTACAGAAGTGCTGCGCCATATCCTCGGCACGCTGGAGCAGGACCACGCGCCAGAT
>JACDAU010000150.1 GCA_013695265.1 Chloroflexia bacterium | reverse complement strand
TCGCCTCCGGGCGGCCCGTGTGGGGTACCTGCGCCGGGCTTATCCTGCTCGCGAAGGACATAGGCGGGTTGCGCCAGCCCCTTGTCGGGGTGCTCGACGTGCGGGTCCGGCGCAACGCGTTCGGCAGTCAGCTCGACTCATTCGAGACGGACATCCCGATGCCCGAGATCGCGGACGAGCCTCTGCACGCGGTGTTTATCCGTGCGCCCATCGTGGAGTCCGTCGGTGATGACGTGCGGGTGCTCGGCAGGCTGGAGGACGGCACCGTCGTTGCGGTCCGTCAGGGCAACCTCCTGGGTACCAGCTTCCACCCCGAGCTCACCGGCGACCCGCGCTTTCATCGCTACTTCCTCGAAATGGTGGAAGCGGGCAACGCAGCGCCCAACGCCTCTCGGGCGTAGTTCAGCAGCGTCGGCGATTGCCCGGCTTCGGCATCTGTCGTCAATCGCTTGATAAACCGAGGTCGAGAAATCGGAATAGACCTTGGCGGGACCGTGCTCGTCCCAGAGGCGCTGGCTCATCAGAATGCCGATCACGTTCTCCCTCGGGTCCATGTACGTGGACGTGCCGTAGCCTCCATCCCAGCCGTACCGACCGGGAACAGCAGACAGGTTGTCGCGCCTGGTTATGATTGACACGCCAAACCCCCAGCCGCGATTGTCCCAGAATCCGGGGAAGAAGTCGGATACCGCCTTTGGCTGGGGGGTGATCTGGTCGGTTGTCATCAGTTTGATCGAGAGCCGCGAAAGGATGCGCTTATCCTCGTACTTTCCCATGTTCAGCAGCATCCGGCCAAAGGCGTGGTAGTCATCGACCGTGGAGACCAACCCACCAGCGGCAGACTCGAAGAACGCGGGGCGGGCGAACGTGCCGCCGCGTGCCTCGTCGTAGACCGCGAGGGCGCCGGTCGCGGCATCCGTCTGGTAGCAGGTAGCTAGCCGGTCGAGCTTTCCCTCGGGCACACTGAAACCCGTATTCACCATGCCAAATGGCTCGAAGATGCGCTCGCGCAGGAACGTGCCAAGCGTTTGGCCCGACGCGCGCGCGCGCAGGACGCCCATGATGTCGGCGCCGCTATCGTACATTCACCGCTCGCCCGGCTGATGCAGAAGCGGCAGGCTGCCATAGCGTCGCATCAACCCGTCGGGGGATGAGAGGGCAGGTCCGCACTTGAGGTAACACCCGTGCCGTCCATCGCCGCCTGGATAGGGTACTGGCCGGGGGGTGCCGTCACCGCTCCGATACCGAGACGAAAGGTTAGCAGATCGCGCAGAGTGATCGGCCGGTTCGCGGGCACGGTGTCGTCGAGCGGGATGTCGATCGCGCGCAGGACCGTGCAGTCGGCCAGTTCTGGAAGCCACGGGTCCACCGCCTCGTCCAGCGGCAGCGTGCATTCCTCCACCAAGATCATCGCGGCGACTGCCGAAATCGGTTTGGTCATCGAGGCAATCCGGAATATCGTGTCCCGCCGCACCGGGTCGTTGCCGTCAGATGCCCTAAAGCCGATCGCGTCGACGTGTTCCCCATCGCGCCGGCTGATGAGCGTATCCAGGCCCGGCACGTCGCCGCTCATTACGTGGCCCGCCATAACGTTGTGCATGTGGGCGAGCCGCGCTTTGGAATAACCCCCGGTGCTCATTGTCTGGACCCTGCATTCTGTTCGATCTGGCCCTGCGGCCGCTGCCGTGTAGACCGTGAGAGTCGGGTCCGGCGTACCCAGCAGCTACGTCCTGCCAGGCAAGTTGTTGCTGGCGGTTTGTTGTGCGGACGGTTCCGCTGGCGCCGTAACCACGCGTGTATCGGGTGGGAAGCGTTTGCGCGATCGCTCTTGTGCCTTTCGCGATTCCTCCTCTCGATTCCGTGGTAGCGCACTCGTGCGCAGCGAGTGTAGCAAGTGACTCGCTGCCGCTGTCACTTCGTCGACCGCGCGGTCGAACGCCGGCTCGTTCGCGTGGGACGGCCGGTTTGTCCCACTGAGCTTCCGAACGAACTGTACGGCAGCAGCCCGGACCTCGTCCTCGGTCGCCGGAGGGTCCAGATTCGCGAGGGACTTGATATTCCGACACATCGCTGTACTCCTAGAATGTCGTACCATGACTCACGGTACTCGTACCTGTGGCACCGGGCGTTGCCTACTGCGGGCGCAGCACGGCCTGTTTCCTCCATGCTGGCACACCAGAAGGTACCTCGCAAGGGTGTTCTGAGGAACGGCGTGCACGACTTGCAAGCGCGGTCAGGAACGGGAGCGCTCCGCTCGGCTCGAAGGTCTATCGCTCGAAACACCTGGCAAGATAATGGTGGTGGAAACTGGCCGTCCCTGAAACGCGCCATATACGTCGGCCGCCTTGATCACCTGCACATCCCAGTCCACAGGTTGTACGAATGGTCTGATGGTTATTTCTATGGCGCCCCTCCTGAGCTCGCGCTTCCAGGTTCCGACGACCTTCCCACCGGCCACGATTGTGGGAAGGAACACGCCGTTGCGGCCGGGGACGACCTTGTCTGCATCTTCGGCGGCGAGCACCGCGCTTCGGTCCTGGTACCCGAGCAGGTACTCATCAAAACCTGGAAGCAGGTAGACGTCCCGTTGATCGCGCGTCTCATCATCGCCTGGTGACGTTGTGGGCCTCCAGTATTCTTTGCCATTCAGTGGTTCCGACACCAGACCCGGCTTTGCAGCCTCCAGGCCCGCCTTCGCATCGGTGACCGTTAATCCCGCCCACCAGGCGAAGTCATGCACCGTGGCTGGCCCGTGGGCGGTGTAATACCGATTGGCGAGTTCTGCCAGGGCGTCCCCACGAGACAACTCTTGCGCACCAGGTACCCAGTCATCCAGCAGTACGAACGTCTGCTCGTTATTCTGCATCGGGCCCATGCAGATCAGGCCCGTCTGAGCTGCATACCACAGAAGGTGATATCCCCGCTGGCCCGTGGTGCTGATACCCGCGTGCTCCAACAGGGTCATCATTTCAGAACGCCGCAAGGTCATGCCGCCTTGAAGTGCGCTGTAGAAGATTTTCTCACAACGCTGGGTGATGCCATTATTCAGTTCTAACTGCTCGTGACGCCGCCGGGTTCTCGCTAGCATCCGCGCAGCCGAGAGCCGCAGCATCCACTTGGCGTCCTCTGCTGGTACGAAATGAATGGTGCCGCGCATGGGCCAGGTTCGGACGATCTTTCGATCCGATATCGCGAGTTCGATACTGGCTGCGGTCCCCCTCTGCGTGCGCAGACCGATTGCCCACAACGCCTGCCCGTACGCCTGTGCCTGCATCGCCCCCAAGTGGTGTACTATCGCTGCGGGATCAGCAGCCTTGGGACCGGCTATGCAATGTCCATGCAAGCGTAAGCGAGCCACCTCGGCGTGGGTCACGACAACCTCATTGCCGCTTCCGTGACCACTCACAACGCACCGCGTGCCTTGATTTGCAAGTACCGATCAAGCAGGGAGACGGTGAGCTTCTCGGCGGTCACATCGAGGGTGATCACGCCATGGGCCTCCAGCGTCTTCAGCAAAGTCGCACGCTCGTCAAGCAGCCGTTGCGCAACGGCTGCCCGGTAAAGGTCGTCTTCATCGTGCGGCTCCGCGTCGGCGTACTGTCGGAGGTTCGGATCCGCGAGCAGCACAATCATCGGCAGGTGCCGGGGTTGCAGCGAGCCCACGCTCGTAAGGAGCGTTTGTGCTGCGGTGCGGTCCGCGATGTCCGTGAAGATGATCACGAGTGACCGGCGCGGGTTGCGGACACCGAGGTAGGCTATCGCCTCGTGATAATCCGGCTCTACCAGCTCCGGCTGGGCACGGTACAGCGCGTCCAGGATGCGGCGATACTGACCAGAACCAGTGCGTGGTGGGAGATACGCGCGGACCCCGTCGTTGAAGGTCATGAGGCCGATGTTCTCTCCGCGCTGCGAGCCCACCCACCCCAGCACTACCCCGCTGTTGATCGCGTAGTCCACTTTCAACAACTCGCCGTACGGGCTCGTCATTTGCCGCCCCAGATCGTATACGAGCATGATGTTCTGGTTCCGTTCCGTCTGGTACTGCCGGGCGATGGGCTTGCGAACGCGAGCGGTCGCTTTCCAGTCGATATGTCGGTACTCGTCGTCCGGCGTGTACTCTCGCAGGCGCTCGAACTCCGCACCGCCCCGTAGCCGCGTGCGCCGGTCTGTCTGCTGCTCCGTGCCGCGTGCCGTCAAGGTGTGCTTGCGGAGCTCCAGGATGTCTGGATACACGATGGCCGGGTCTGTTGCCTGTTGCTCCGTCTGACGCTCCAGCAAGCCGAGCACGCCGCGATAGCGGCAGTTGATGCTGCCGAACGCGTATTCGCCGCGCCGGAATGGCTTGAGGGTGTACTCGTGTTGCGCGGTCCCGTGCGGTGGGGCGACGCCGGGCAGCAGGCGGGCGCTCGTCTGAAACTCGTCCGGCGACTCGTCGCGGAGGACGTACCGCAGTTCCTGCGTGCTGTGGTTCGCCACGGTCAGTGTGATGAAATTTGGCGTCCCGATCGAGAGCAGCGCGTCGTGGGAGCGGGAGAGCGCGATCTGTGTGGGCTTGGCGGACAGCCCGAGGTCGAGAAGCGCGGCGAAGAGCGCGATGACCAATATGAGGAGCGCGACCCAGCCGAGCACCGGCATCCAGGTGGACGCAAGCAAGATGCCTGCGGGAAGCATCAGAAGCGCGAGCAGGCGCGGGGTGGGTACGAACGGGATCAGCGCGGCACCTCAACCGAGGCGAGCACCGCCTTCACGGCGTCCTCGCCCGAGAGACCCTCGAGCTGTGCCTCGGGTCGGAGTATTACGCGGTGGGAGAGCACATACGGCGCAATGTACTTCACGTCGTCCGGCTGGACGTACGGACGGCCGTCAACGGCGGCTACCGCGCGGGAGGCCAGCAGCAGCGCGACGGAAGCGCGTGGACTTGCCCCGAGGGCTAGATCGGGGGCGCGGCGGGTGGCGTGGGTGATCGCCGTGATGTACTGGGCAAGCACTGGCTCCACCGTAACCTGTCCGACTTCGCGGACGCACTCGCGTAGGCGGGACTCCTCGACCACTGGCTCAAGCCCCGCGGCGTCCAGGTTCCGGGCGTCGAAGCCCCGGTGGTAGCGCATCAGCAGCTCCGTCTCCTGGTCCTGGGTCATGTACGGGATCGTTACTTTGAACAGGAAGCGGTCGAGTTGTGCCTCCGGCAGTGGATACGTGCCCTCGTACTCGATGGGGTTCTCTGTGGCGAGCGTGATGAAGAGCGGCGGGAGCGGCCGAGACTCGCCATCGATGGTGACCTGGCGCTCCTCCATCGCCTCAAGTAACGCGGATTGCGTCTTGGCGGGCGCGCGGTTAACTTCGTCGGCGAGCAAGACGTTCGTGAATACCGGCCCCTCCTTCAGTCGAAATGCGCCGCTCTGGAAGTCGAACACGGTCGTGCCCGTGATGTCCGACGGCATCAGATCGGGCGTGAACTGCACGCGCTTGAAATTGCCGCGGATCAGCCGCGCCAGTGTCTTCGCCATCAGCGTCTTCGCCGTACCGGGAACACCCTCGATCAACACGTGGCCGCCGACCAGGAGCGCGATGTACAGCAGATCGAGCGCCTGCTCCTGGCCGACGAGGACTTTCCCCCATTCGGACCGCAATCTGGCGTGCACCTCTTGCGTTACCACGTATTCCTCCGTTGCAGACCCTTGCGCTGTTGCTCCGCCTCCGCGACCAGGCGTAGCATTCGCTTCTCATCAAAATCGCGGTCCCGCATCGCCTCGATCGCCTCGACTATTCTATTCGCAGGCGCTCCCGTGTTCGCCTCGGCGGCGTGCTGCAGATCCCGCAAGGCGGCGGCAGCGGGGAGTCCGGAGGCGCGCCGCAGCGACCGGAGCAGGCGATCTGAGTAGTGGGCGCACAGGTACTCGTCCTTCCCCGCGCTGCGCAACATCGAAGCGAGGCTGCGCACATACTCTCCTGAGCTGCGGTAGCGCGTCGTTACCGTGCGCACGGGGCGGCCAAGCCGCTTGCCGCGCAGCAGAAAATACACGAGGGTGAGCAGTGCCGCGTACCAGGTGGCCCAGCCCCAGCGCTCGGAAAGCAGCAGACTGCGCAGTGATTCGGCGCCCTCTCGGCCGTGGTGCCATTCGTCGAACACCACGGTACCGGCGCGAGTGTGGGCCAGAACATTCAGGTAAAGCTTCGCATTGTCGCCCTCGCGCAGCTTCTGGTTTGAGAGCGCGCGTGGAATCGAAAGCACCCAGACGCGCCCCGCGCCCATCCTGGCGGTGACAAACACCGGCTCCCGTCGGTAGGTCGCCGCTCCGAGCAGGGGCACGCCGCCCTCGAACGCAACCTGCTTCGATGAGTAGGCGGAGACTGTTTCCACCGGCGGTTGCTTGAGCAGTGGCTGTAACGGTCTCGCTCCAGTGAAAAGGTTAACCTCCTCCAGATCGAAGCCGAGAGCACTATGCAACGCTGCCGGTGTCTCGGACGCCAGCAGCAGGCTGCCGCCGCCGCGCACCCACGCCCGCACCTCCTCGATCTGCTCCGCTTCGTACACTGTCGTCGGCTCGAGCGAAACGAACAGGGCATCATCCGCACCCAGCGCGAACGGCTTGTACTCGAGGTACTCAGGGTCGCGCCCGAGTTCTCGCGTCCACAGGTACAGTGCCAGCGCTCCGTTTTCGGCGCTAGAGTGTGCGTCAAGCAGCAGTGCCTGTGCCTCGCTATCCCCGTCCGTCGCGTTGAGCGTTGTGAGCGTGGCGGCGGCGAGCAGTATCAGCAACGCAACCCCCCAGATCAGCCAGTTCCTGCCACTCTTCACCGTGCGCCTCCCCGCAGCGCGTCTGTGCTGCGGGCGTAATCATCGTACTCGGTCTGGCCGATGGGAACGTTGCCGTACCACACGTCGTCGAACACACGCACGACGGGACGCAGCGCACCCGCGAGTGACGAGTTCCGTCCGATGCGCGAGAGGTGCTCGCGGTTCGTGAGTGAGCGGTCATAACGCAGGATGCCCTGCTCGTGCAGGGTGAGTAGCAGCGCAACGAACTGAGCGCGCACCGCGCCTCGGTAGTCACCAGTGCTGGCACGTTCCGCGGCCACGGCTAGCATGGCGGTCGAGGAAGCGGAAGCGATACCGGCGCTGGCCGCGACATCCGTCCGCGTAATGCGCCGTGCCGAGCGGAGCACGAGCGCGAGCACCAGCCCGGCGAGTCCGATGCAGAGCAGGACCAGGAGCCAGCGCGCGGCAGTGAGTCCTTCGGCGCCGGGGCTACCAAGTGGCAGCTCCTGGAGTAACCGGCGAAGCCAGTCCCCGACGCCGTTCAGCGCGCGCTCTAGCCAGTTTGGTGCCTCGTCGCGCGCGAAACGGGAGTCGGCATACGCCCGCCGCAGCGCCTCGTCCTGCGTCGTTGTCTCCGCCTGAACGCTCGTGCCTTCCAGTTCCGCAAGGAGAGCCACCAGGTAGTCACGCGCCAGGAGTAAATCTGGCGGCCTGCGAGTGAGAGCCTCCTCCACGTGTAGGAGGTACGGCGTCGCGCTACCTGGTGCCGACTTGATCCCGCGCAGCCTGTCCAGCGCCCGGGTGACTGCCTGCGTCCGGTCGGGTCCGCTTGCTGCTCTCGCCGTTTCTATGGCGTCCAGCGCCTGCCGAAGCTGCGCGGGATACACGG
>JACDAU010000131.1 GCA_013695265.1 Chloroflexia bacterium | reverse complement strand
CCCCAAAGCGCCGCGTACTTTCCCTTGGTCCACTACTCCCCCGAGTGGCAGGCGCTCACGTATGCCTTCACCCGAAGCATTCCCGCCCGGTTCATGGACCTGCCACAAGCCTATCAGCTCGAGCAGCGAAGTATTGAAGAGCCGCAAACCGTGCCCGACGAGGAAGCCGACGTGTTGCCGGGCGCCGACGCCAGCGGGGAGGAGTCTGCCGAAACGCAGCCGACAATGGAGGAGGATCCAATCGGACAGCTCGCATTCTCGGCGGGCTACGCGGACCGCGAACTGTGGTGGAAGCACCAGATTGAGCAACGGCGCGATGCCGTCGATCTCTTCGAGGCGATCCTGGAAGCGATGACGGAGCTGCGAGCGCACGCACCGGCGCCGGAGGACAGGGAGGCACAGCGCGAGGCATGGATGCGCCGCACCGTCCGGGAGGTACAGGCCGAGGGATTTGAGAAAATCGCGGTCATCTGCGGCGCGTGGCACGCACCCGCACTCCTCGGCGGTACTGCTAGCAAAGACGCGAAGCTGCTCACGGGACTCAAGAAGATCAAGGTCGAGGCGACCTGGGTGCCGTGGACGAACTCGCGCCTCTCCTACCGAACGGGCTATGGCGCGGGCATCGCCGCACCCGGCTGGTACGAGCACCTTTGGGACGCCCCAGATCGTCTCGCCACACGCTGGGTTGCGCGCGGCGCACGGCTGCTCCGGAGCGAGGATCTGGATGCGTCCTCCGCGAACGTGATTGAGGCAGTGCGACTAGCGGAGGCGCTGGCGGCGATGCGAACCATCCCGATGCCGGGACTGGCCGAACTACACGAGGCGATGCAGACGGTGCTGTGCGGCGGCGACCCGGTCCCGATGACTCTGATTCGCGACAAGCTCGAGACAGGGGAGCGGATGGGCGAGGTGCCGGAGGACACGCCAGCCGTACCGCTCGCCCGCGACCTGACCGCCTTGCAGCGCTCGCTTCGCCTGAAGCCCTCGGTCGAGATAACACCGCTCGACCTGGACCTCCGACGCGATATCGACCTGGCACGGAGCAGACTGCTGCACCGGCTGAACCGGCTGGGCATACCCTGGGGGCAGCCGGAGCGCGCCGCTAGCAAGGTCAGCACCTTCCACGAGCTATGGCGATTGCAGTGGCATCCGGAGTTCGTAATCGCTCTCATCGAGGCGAGCGTATGGGGAAACAGCGTCGAGGC
This sequence comes from Chloroflexia bacterium, assembly GCA_013695265.1. GTDB lineage: Bacteria > Chloroflexota > Chloroflexia > Thermobaculales > Thermobaculaceae > JACDAU01. Next base: position 5,597 of record JACDAU010000131.1, on the reverse strand, counting down.
AGCGGCGACCGCGCGCGCCGTAAACGACGCGGACCGCGCGCCGGACCTGCCCACGCTCACCGCCCTGCTCGACGCCACGATCCTTGGCGGTCTTCCGGCCGCGACGGATCATGTTCTGGCGCGGGTACGGGACCAGGCCGCAGTGAGCGCGGACGTACTGCACCTGATGCACGCCCTCCCGCCGCTGGCGCGCGTCTCTCGATACGGCGACGTGCGAGGCACCGGCGCCACACAGGTGGATCCGGTGATCACCGCCCTCTTCCAGCGCGTGCTTGTCGGCCTGCCCCTCGCGTGCCGGAACGTGGACGACGAAGCAGCCAGCAAACTGGCGGATGGCATCGCCGCAGTGCAGGAGAGTGTCTCGCTGCTGGACCGACCAGAGCAGCGAGAGTCGTGGAGTACCACGCTCGGCGTCATCGCGCGCGCGGATGGGCTACACGGCCTCCTTCGCGGGTGGGCCTGCCGTCTCCTGCTGGAGGCTGGGGCGCTCGATTCGGGGGAGCTGCGGCGGCTCGCCGGGCTGGTGCTCGCCCATGCAACGCCCCCACCGCAGGCTGCGGCGTGGGTCGAGGGCGTGCTGCGCGGCAGTGGTCTCCTGTTGCTGCACCAGGATGGTCTGTGGCGGGCGCTCGATGTGTGGATGCGGGAGCTTTCCCCCGATACGTTTACGGAGATGCTGCCGCTGCTTCGCCGCGCGTTCTCCGGCTTCCAGCCACCCGAGCGGCGAAAGATGGGGGAGAAGGTACGGCGCCTGAGAATGGACCACACACCAGAGGAGACAAGCATCCCGGACGGAGAGGATCTGGATCGCGAGCGGGCTGACCTCGTGCTGCCGATACTTGCCCAAATACTCGGAGTACAACTTCATGATAGATGAGGCAACTGCACAGGAAGCGGAGCGGCTCCGGCGTTGGCGGCTCGCGTTTGGAAGTGAGGCGGGCGAGAGCCTCGGGACGCTCGATCTTAGCGGCGGAGACCTCTCGATGGACCGCGTGCTTAATGCACTGTATGGTGAGGAGAAGGGGCCGGGCAGCCTCGGAGCATCCTCTCCGCAAGTTGCTCGCTGGCTCGGGGACATTCGGACCTACTTCCCATCGAGCACGGTTCGGGTGATGCAACAGGATGCCTTTGAGCGGCTCAACCTGCGGCAGATGCTCCTTGAGCCGGAACTTCTAGAAACGGTCGAACCGGACGTGCAGCTCGTCGCGAACCTGCTCACGCTCAGTCGCGTCATACCGGAACGGACAAAGGAAACCGCCCGCCAGGTGGTGCGCACCGTTGTCGAGGAAGTGGAGCGCAAGATCGCGCATCGGATGGTCGAGAGCGTGCGCGGGAGCCTGAACCGGGCAACGCGCTCATATCGCCCGCGTCCCCACGAGATCAACTGGGACCGCACCATCCGTGCAAACCTCAAGCACTACCTGCCGGATCGGGGCACGGTCATACCCGAGCGGCTGATTGGACACGGGCACCGGCGGCGCCAATCGAGCTTGCGCGACATCGTGCTCTGCGTGGACCAGAGCGGCTCGATGGCCACCTCCGTCGTGTACTCGGGCATCTTCGGCGCGGTGCTCGCGTCGATCCGCGCGGTGAGCACCCGCATGGTGGTCTTCGACACGGCGGTTGTCGATCTCACGGAGGATCTGCACGACCCGGTCGATCTGCTGTTTGGAGCGCAACTTGGTGGTGGAACGGATATCAACCGCGCACTGGCATACTGCCAGGGGTTGATCGCGCGCCCCACCGATACCATTCTCGTGCTGATCACGGATCTATACGAAGGGGGCAACGCCCAGGAGATGCTCAAGCGCGCCGCGGCGCTCGTGGGTAGCGGGGTCCAGTTGGTGTGTCTGCTTGCGCTCTCCGATCAGGGCGCGCCGTCGTATGACCACGCGAACGCCGCCGCGCTCGCGGGCATCGGCGTGCCGACGTTTGCCTGCTCACCCGATCTCTTCCCTGACCTCATGGCCGCCGCTATCCAGAAGCAGGACCTGACCCAGTGGGCAGCCAGAAACGACGTGGTCACCGCACGCGGTGATTAATGCTTCGGTCATTGTTCGGCTCCCGGAACAAGCGGACTCCGGCCCAACCGTAGCGACTGTGCCGTATAAACTCTGGCTGAAAGCTACTGACTCTATCATTCCGAGCCTTCGAGGAGTCCGTATTCGGCCTAAAGGTCACCGAAACGCTGGGCAGGTACACGGAGCCGGAGCTGCTCGCCGAGGTAGAGTCGCACCCGCCACAGATTCTGATCTCAGTCGACGGGGTAATGGTGCGCGAGATAGGCGGTAACCACGTATTCTGGACGGCGGGCCATGGATCTGCGGAAGGGTGGGCGTGTTCCTCCGCGGCGATGCTGGTCGCAGAGGCGTTGCCAAGCATAATGGCGACTGCAGATCCTTGTCGGACAACTCGGAGGGAGCGTAGTAGCCGGGCCTCCGGTGCCGGTGTTGAGCGGAAAGAGGTACGGAAGTGAATGCGTGGCTGAAGAGCATCGGTGCTATTACTCTGTTCGTCGAGGACTTGCAGGGCTCGAAGTCGTTCTATCAGGACGTCTTCGGCCTGCAGTTGGTCTTTGAAGATGAGGACTCTGCGGTATTCGATTTCGGAAACACGATCATCAATCTGCTCAAGATTCCTGCGGCACGCGACCTTATCGCGCCCGGAGCTGTCGCAAGCCCTGAGGCCGGATCGCGCTTCCAGCTCACTATCTGGATGGATGATGCGGACGCAGCATGCGCGGAACTGACCACCCGCGGAGTGACGCTGCTTAACGGCCCGATGAACCGGGCATGGGGACAACGCACTGCCAGCTTCACCGATCCCGCCGGCAATATCTGGGAGATCGCGCAGGCGCTGTCCCAGCCAGAGGGCTGATAGCGGCACATAAAGCGCTGCCTGGGCTGACCCCCGCCCTGGGGTGCTCGGCAGGAACGTCTCGACGGTACCAGTCATGCTGTCAGACACAGGCGGCCGCGTGGGTTCACCGCGCCGCCCATCGGTCGCGCAGTACGCGGCGCAGGAGCTTTCCCGAACCGGTGCGCGGCAACTCGGGCAGGAAGTCGATCTCGGCAGGGATCTTGTACCTTGCGAGCCGCTGCCGGCAGAAAACGCGAAGCTCATCGGCAGTGACGCGGTGATCGGACCGAAGCACCACACTCGCTACCGGCACGGCACTCCACTGAGCATCGGGTCTGCCAGTCACGCCCGCCTCCAGCACCGACGGGTGCGCCAGCAGGGCGGCCTCCACTTCCGCAGGATTCACGTTCTCCCCGCCGGAAACGATCAGATCGTCCCGACGGTCGAGGACATAGAGATATCCATCATCGTCGATGCGCCCGAGGTCGCCCGTGCGGAGCCATCCGTCCGGTGTGCGGCTCGTCTCCGGCGGATGATTGTGGTACCCCGGCGAGACGTTCAACCCACGCACCTGTATCTCCCCTGCCTCAATGCGCAGTTCAGTCGGCAGCAGCGGCTTTCCCGCCGATCCGGGCTTGCGCAGTGCGTCCTCCGCCGCGAGCGTGACTGCCTGCGAGGCGGTTTCCGTCATGCCGTATGTCTGAAGCACGGGCATGCCCAACCCCTTGCACTCTTCCAGCAGCGGCAGCGGTGCCGGGCCACCCCCGAGCAACACCGCGCGCAGGCTCGGGGGAAATGGCCTGCCGCCGCGCTCATCCAACATCCGCCGCAGCATCGCGCCCACGACGCTGACGAGCGTCACGCCACTGTCGATAGCGGCGTTCACGGCGGCGGGGTCGAAGCGAGCTTGCACCACGACAAGTGTGCCATAGATCGCGCTCCGCATCAGGATGGCGAGGCCCCCAACGTGATAGAACGGTAGCACGGCAAGCCACGTGTCGTTCCGGTGGACGCCGAGGTTTATGGCGGAGCCGGTCGTGCTCCAGAAGTGGTTCCCGTATGTGAGGATCGCGCCCTTTGGCCTGCCCGTTGTACCCGATGTGTATACGATCCCTTGTGTCGCCGAGAGGTCCATCGGCGCTGAGGCGATGATCGCGCGCTCCGCTCCCTCCTGTGCATCCAGTGCGCCGACGGGCACCGTGGTCACCGCCGTGGCATCGCCGACCTCCACCGCCCGTGCGGCGTTCGCTTCGTCATGCACGAGCAGCCGGAGACCCGAATCCTCCACCGGCCAGTGAAGCTCACTTGCCCCCAGCCGCGTGTTCAGCGGCACCAGTACCGCCCGCAGTCGGATAAGCGCGTGAACGAGCAACACGAACTCCGGGCCGTTCGCGAGCAGCAAACCTACGCGTGCACCAGGCAGGACACCCACAGCCGCAAGCTGCGCGGCGGTCTCGCCCGTCCTTCGGTCCAACTCCCCCCAGGACCAGCGGAGATCACCAGCCACGAGGGCCGTCCGATGCGGCGTCGCGCGGGCTTGGTGCGAAAGCCAGTCAGTCGCCTGAATGCTGCTCATGGCGCATCGCCGTGGAGAAGAAGGTCGCTGTAGCTCGCGGGCACAGGTTGCTGCTCGCGTAATCGAAGGCCACGTTTCACATGCTCGTGCTCGGTTTGGGCCTCGGCTTCAGCTTGGCCAGAGAGCACCGTCTCCAGCTCAACGAAGTTGCCCAGTCCCTCGACCTGGTCGAGGTGGATGCGCGTCGCGCCGTACAGCCAGAGTTGTCTGGTCTTTGTGACCGTGACGAGCACGCCGAGGGCGGTGTGCAAGAGCGACCGCAGCGACGGCACATCCGCGATATGGGAGAGGTGATACGCAGAAAGGCGGCTCTCTGGCGCGTCCGGCCTTTGATAGAAGATCAGTGTGCCGTGTGTTGCTCCCTCGGCCTGCCGGAGCTTCAACCTGCCCTCGGGCACGCAAAAGTAGGTATCCACATCGCGGCTCGTCGCGGCCTCCCGCGCGCCCAGTTCCCGTGCCAGTCGCCGGGCAGCGTCGAGGTCGGGGTAGCGCGTCTTGATCTCGAGGTTTCTCATCGCACCGTCCCCACTGCTTTCGTCGCGTGATCTCACAGCAACAGGCTTACAGCAAACAGCACGCCGTACAAGAGGTGCAGGCGACCGGTGGCCTTGAGCATCTTGTTCAACGTGGGGCCGTCTTCGTGACTCAGTACACCGCGCGCGGCGCGAACAGCGAGCGGCACGGTCAGCCAGGGCAGCAACGCCCACGCGAAGAGTACATCCGCGAGCCAAAGCGCGGTGGGGATGAGATACGCGGCAACGACAAAGAGTACGTACTGTGCGCGCGTGGCGCGGCGGCCGATCCGCGTAGCAAGCGTGCGCTTCCCGACGGCCCGGTCCGTGGCGATGTCGCGCACGTTGTTCACAACGAGGATGTTGGTGACCAGCAGGCCCACCGGGATCGCCGACCACCACGCCAAGGCGTCCACCGTGCCTGCGTGCAGAAAGTACGTACCGACCACCGCCACGAGCCCAAAGAACACAAACACGAAGACATCCCCCAGCCCGTTGTACCCGAGGGGATACGGCCCGCCCGTATACGCCAGCCCGGAGAGGATGGAGAGCACTCCGATGAGAAGGATCGGCCAACCGCCAACCACGACGAGGTAAAGGCCGATGAGTGCGGCTGCGCCGAAGCAGAGCACGGTCGCGCGCAACACCTG
>JACDAU010000121.1 GCA_013695265.1 Chloroflexia bacterium | reverse complement strand
GAATCTCTTCGAGGCTCTGAGGATGATAACTCTTTCCGTGGGCGCGACTAGCGGCGCGCGGACCTCGGCGACGGGTTATCTTCCACACCCCCGTCCCCGGATCCAGCCGTGGGCATCTCCCTCGCCTCCCGCCGACGCTCCTCTTCGTGTAACTCCCACCCGAGAAAGTAGTTCAGCAGCGTCCGAATCGTCGCAATGGCGGCGAGCTTGCCGATCGCGTCCCACGAGGGTGCGACGGCGGTGGCGAGAATATCTGCGGCGAGCAGAAACTCCAGAGCAAGCCCAAGCGACCGTCCGAGACCCAGCCGGATACTCTCGGTCGAGGCGTCTCGGTCTCTGCCGGGGAGATTTTGGGCCAGCCAGGCGAACATCGCCCGCAACATGCCCGTCGCAATCACGAGCGCTCCAATCGCCTCGGCTGCGCGCGTCAACGCGAGCGTGGCGAACCGCAACCACTCCTCCGCAAAGTCGGCTTCCTGCATCGACACCAAGCCGAGCAATGACAAAACGCTCAAGAACTCCCTCCGATCACACCCAGTTCGGACTGGGCGAGCCGTGTGCGGGAGTTGCACGGGCTGTGCCACTTGGCGTCGTCGCGAACTTGGCCCTGTGGCCGTCAAGCTGCCTGTGGCGTTGCGGCAGGGACGGAACGAGGGGCACCGCGATGCATCGATCGGGTAGTGGCACACCTGTCATTCCGAGAGTGCGAGGAATCTGTGGCTGGGTGTACCGAGTCTTCGCTACCGCTGAAATCGTGCCTTGTGCCTGCGAACGGGATGTCATTCTGCACTCGTCACTCGGACACCGTATAACGGTACTTGATTGCCCTGAGGAGCATGGCCTTCTGTGGGCCTTACGATAGAAACCTCGGGAACAGCCGCCCACTGACACAGCGCTAAACCCGAACCAGGAATGTACCGATCATCTGGGCTGGGAGAGGAGCTACCTGGTCTGCCCACGGCCCGTCCTGCTGAGGATGGTGACGGTAATTGCGGCGGCGGCGGTGTGCATCAGCAAGAGGACCGCGATGATCGGGCCGGTGATCCCGGCGAAGCGCTCTGACTCAGCGTTGAGGATGAAGAACGGATTCGAGAAGGAGAGCAGGAGCGCGATCACGGCTGCGATCTGGAAGACCTGCACGGGCCGACGCGCGAACCGGCTGATGCCGAGGAACACCACCGTCCCCAAGAGGATGAAGCCGACGGTAGAGAGGAGCACTGCAGGCAGTCGCAGCGGCGCGAACGCGTCCGGGGCGTCGAGGATGACTCGCGCTATCTGCGAGATCACGCTATTCACGATTGCCGCGAGCACCGCCGCGATGAGCCCGGCGCGCAGTATGCGGCTCACCGGGATGCGCCCGCTCCTGTCGGTCGTCGTGCCTGTTGCTGTGGTTGCCATGGGATATGCCTCCTTGAACGGTCGCCTATGCGTCTCGCGCGTTGGTCGTCTCGTGTCCGGCGCGGGTCCGCCGGAGCACGACGACGGGTATCCGGCGGGAGGTTTTCTTATGGTATCCCGCGTAGCCTGAGTACACATCCACCGCCCGTGCCCACAAGTGCTCCCGCTCATCCCCCGTCGCCTCCTCGGCGCGGACCGGGATCGTGTCGCGGCCCACCTGGACGGTCGCCGCCGGTTGCGCTCGCAGGTTCAGCCACCACGCGGGGTGCTTCGCGGCCCCGCCCGCGGACGCGATCACGACGAGGTCGTCCCTGTCCACAATGTACAGCAGGGGCGTCGTCCGCTTACTGCCGGTCTTGCGGCCCGTGGTATGGAGCAGCAGCACGGGAGCGCCACCCGGGAACGCCCCGCCGAGCCGACCGCCGGTCCGACGATAGAGCTGGATGTGCATCGCGCTCGCCATACGCATCGCTCTGTTTCCCCACCGGCCAGGCACGCGCCCTGTTGGTTTGGTGTCCACTGTCATTTGCGCCTCCACTGCTGTGCTGCCACCGGAGCAATCCGGCGTGTATCTTGCGTCCGCGCGCTCATCCCGCTCTCTCCGCCCGCCGCAGGCCGGTGAGCGCCCAAACGCCAAAGACCGCGACCAGCCCGGCGACAACGGCAAACGCCATGCCAGAACCGCTCGGCTGTCCGCTGATAAATGCACGCCCGGCCCCGAGGATCGCGGTGACCGGGTTCACCGACGCCACCGACCGGATCCAGCCCGTGAGCAACTCCAGCGGCACCCACACGGGAACGAGGAAAAGCGTGAGGAAGACGGGCATCTGCATCAGCGGCCCCGCCTGCATCGAGCGGATGCGCAGCGCGACGCCCGTACCGAACAACGTGGCCGCGACGTTCAGCACGAGCGCGAGCGTGATTAGCCCAGCGAGATGTATACCGTTGCCATCGACGTTCATTCCCGACAGAAGCGCCACCGAGAAGAGCACCGTGCCCGTGATGAGGGCGCGCACGACGCCAGCGATGGCATAGCCTGCAACGATGCCCACCCGGTTCGGCGCCGCGAGCATCAGCCGCCGGGCGAAGCCGCTCTCGTAGTCCATCGCTATCGAAAAGCCGGTGAACACTCCGCCGAATGCCGCCGTCTGCAAGAGCGACCATACAAACTGGAACGCAGTATAGCCGGACGGAAAGTTGAAGCCCGGCACATCGCCGACGCTCGACAAGCCCCCGCCGAAGGCGAGCAGGAAGAACAGGGGGAAGACGATGGACGGCAGCAATAGCGGCGGGCTAGTGACGAAGTTGCGCAACTGCCGCCACGCCACCGCGCGGGCAACAGACATGAAGCTACGAACGTTCATGTGCGCGCTATCCTTTGACTGAGGGCGGCCGAGGAGAGCGACAGCCCGATGATCGCGAGACCGAATGCCACCGCCAGGCCGGTGCCGAGCGCCTGGGCGTCCCAACCGGTGATGATGAGGCTCCGCAATCCCTCGATCATGTACGAGAGGGGATTCAATGTCGCAACCGTGCGAAACCAGTCGGTCTGGATCAAATCGCGCGGCAGATTCAGTGAGGAGAGGAACAGCCCGACGAACAGGAGAGGGAAGACCCCCTGCACCGCCTCACCGGAACCAGTGCGTAGCGCGAGCAACGCGCCGATACCGCCGAAGCCGAGCGCG
>JACDAU010000102.1 GCA_013695265.1 Chloroflexia bacterium | reverse complement strand
GATCCCGACTGGACCATGGCCGTTGGACTCCGATCGGTATATCTCGACACCGGTGGACGATCTATGCTAGGTGGCAGGAACCGACCGCCTATCATTACACCATCATTCCACCGCTGTCGGCGGCAGTGTAGCAGGTTGCCTACCGCCGGTCCAGACGCGTTGTCTTTTGGGCACCATGGTATGGCTAAAACCGTACCCAATCATGGCTCTTGATCGCCTTCGATGACACTTGTACGGGCATTCTCAGCCGCGAATCGCGCATAGGACATGGCGATTCTGACCGATGAGTAGCAGCCTGATACCCTCAGCCGATCGCCATTGGTGTCGGCCAATCAAGGTGTTCCCGAGCATCGGTTTTCTCATCGCTATGCCAAGTTGCGGCTCGACGTTCATCATTGAGGGCGATCAAGTGCCCAAATCAAATGTCGAAGTGTGGTCTTGTTCTCCCTGTCACTGCAAATATGTGTGGATCGTGTTACGGCGAGGTGTGAGGCGCAGCAGGGTTCTCGACGCGGAGGGCATCAGCCACGGCTACGGCTGGACCACGCTCGCTTGGCGAGTGACGCATTGACTAAGACAAAGCGAGAGGGACAGGTCGCCCCATCCCACTCTCGCATCTGGTTCTGACCGATCGATCACAGGCCAACTAGCACTCAGAGTGACCGCACGTGTTGCACTTGCGGCACCCCTCCTGGTAGACGAGGCTATTGCAGCCGCAGCCGGGACAGAGGTTGCCCGTGAGCTGCACCGTCTTCTCCAGCAGCTTCTGGGACGATATGCTCGCCGATGTGATCGCATGCCCATTGCCGTTCCCGTTGGAGAGCAGCGGCTCGCCCCCCGGTGCCGCGGGTGCTTGAGGCGCCTCCGCCGCAGACGCGTGCTCGGCAGTCGGCGATGCGGCCGGCGTGATGTCGCGCTGCAGGTGCTTCAGGAGCGCCTGGCCCACGGCGTCCGGCAGGCTCTTCACCTGCTGCTGGCCGAAGCCCACCGCACGGCTACCGCCGATGTTCTTCAGTTGATCCGCCATCTCCCACGCGCGCTCATCCGCGCTCATCGGACTCGGCATCTGGAGGTTCAGCGAGATCAGCCGGCCCAGGGCTTCGGCCATCGCCGCGATGTCTGTCCCCGCCTTGCCGAGGTTGATGAAGACCTCCATCAGCCCGTCCTCGTCGGAGTTGAGCGTGATGTTGATCTTTCCCTCGGGCGCGCGGACCTGCCGGGTATAGCCCTGGATGACCGTGGGTCGTGGCTTGATCTCCGGATCCAGCGCCTGAGCCACTGGCGCGGGCAGTGCTGGCGTGGCGTCGGGCGCTTGGGTGGCCCCCGCAGGCTCCGCCTTTTGCTCCACCACCGCCTCCAGTACCGCGTCGCGGCTACCCTGACGATAGTACGTCACGCCCTTGCAGCCAAGATCGTATGCATCCAGATACAACTGCTCCACGAACTCGACCGTGTCCGTTGCTGGTCCGTTTACCGTCTTGGAGATGGAACTGTCCGTGTATCGCTGCACCACAGCCTGCATTCGGATGTGCTCGCCCGGCGTCAGGTCGCCGGAAGCGACGAAGTGACCGGGTAGCGCTTCACCGGGATGGGCATCCTTCCACTCCTGGGCGAGCGGGTGATACAGCACGTGCTCGCCCAGCCGATCCGTGCGCTTCGTGACGAACGCAAACACGGGCTCGACCCCGGAGTTCACGCCCGCGAGACTTGAGGTGGTGCCCGTCGGTGCCTGCGTGAGGAGCACTCCATTGCGAATACCGTTCGCGGCGATCTTCTGCCGGACCGGCTCGGGAAGCTGCTGGACGAACGCGCCCTGCATGAACTTCTCTCGGTCCCACTTCCCGAACGGCCCTTTCTCGGCCGCGATCTCCGCCGATTCGTCGTACGCCGCATCGCGGATGATCCCGTAGATACGCTGCACAACGGGCAGGGCCTCCTCGGAACCATAGCGCAAACCCAGCTTGATGAGCACGTCCGCGATGCCCATCGTGCCGAGTCCGGTGCGGCGTGTGCCATCCTGCTGCGCCGCGCGGTTCTCCGGGAAGGGGTAGTTCGTCGCGTCGATGACATCATCGAGGAAGCGGATCGAGGTGCGTGTCGCCTGCACGAGGTCCTCGTAGTCGAAGTACGTCTCGCCATCGATCTGCTTCACGAACGACACGAGGTTCAGCGCCCCCAAGTTACAAACGCCCCACGCCGGGAGTCCCTGCTCTCCGCAGGGATTAACGCACCGAATGTTCTCGTAGTACCACGTGTTCGACTGCTTATTGTACCGGTCCATGAATACCACGCCCGGCTCGGCGTACGCGTGCGCGCTCTCCGCGATCTTGCGCCACAACTCGCGCGCCTGGATCGTGCGGAACACCTCCCCCTTCCACTTGAGCTCCCACGGTGCGTCGTCCTTGACGGCCTGCATAAAGGCGTCGGAGACTGCAACGGACAGGTTCGCGTGGTCGATGTGGCCAGGATTCTTGCGCTTGTACTCCACAAACTCCTCGATGTCCGGGTGGTCATCGTCGAGCATCAGCATCAGGGCACCACGGCGGGAGCCGCCCTGGATAATGACCTTGCCCGTCATGTCCGAGTACAGGATGCCCCAGGAGCACGGTCCGGAGGCGGTGCCGTTCACGGTCTTGATGTACGCGCCCCTCGGCCGCAAACTGGAGAGGTTCACGCCCACCCCACCCGAGCGGCGCATAATCTCGGCGGCATGAGTGATGTTTGCGAAGATGCCCTGCACTGAATCTTCCGGACTCGGGATCACAAAACAGTTATAGAACGTGACGTCTGTCCCCGAGCCCGCGCCCGAGAGGATGCGGCCGCCGGGCACAAACCGAAAGTCGCGCAGCACATCATAGAACTTGCTGGTGTACTCCGCGCGCTTCTCGCTCGGCTCCGACTCAGCGATAGCTGCCGCGACGCGCAGCCACATCTGCTCCGGATACTGTTCCAGTGGCTGCCCAGAAGAATCCTTCAGCGCGTATCGATCGAGGAAAATCTTCTCACGGTAGCCAGCGAGCGC
>JACDAU010000094.1 GCA_013695265.1 Chloroflexia bacterium | reverse complement strand
CGCACGATGTCGACCGCGAGGTCTTCTTCCCGCGGCGTCAGTGTCCGCCAACCAACGCCGAAGGGGTCGAACTTGAGGGCTGTGTAGCCCATGGCCACAACCTCGCGGGCATGATCCGCAAAGGCTTCAGGCGTTCGCTCGCACCGGTACCACCCGTTAGCATAGGCACGCAGCTTTTCATGACATCGGCCACCTAGCAGTCGATAGATAGGCTGCCCAAGCACTTTGCCGATGATATCCCAGCAGGCGATCTCGATGGCGGCGATTGCCGCCATTTTGATCTGCCCGCCATCGGCGTAGACATCACGCGAGAGCGTTTGTGTCATCGCTTCGATGTCGAATGGATCACGGCCGATCACTATAGGCGAAACATCCCTAATGGCGCCCTCCACGCTCCGATGGAGATGCCCCAGTGTGCCCTCTCCGATACCATGCACGCCGTCATCTGTCAGGACGCGCACGAACAGCCATACCTTCCACGGATTGCCTACGAAGAAGGTCTCTATGCTCCTGATCTTCACGGCTGGGATCCCTTCCCCGTGCGCCGGGTGACGATTTGTTACGCGCCTGGCTGAGTACGAGAGTACAAAACGCGCTCACGGGACAATCGTCCAGCATGCCTTGGCTGTGGTAGTGACATCGGGTTTCAGCTCAAGCCGGTACGCACTGGACGTGCCTGACGGCTGATGGCGGATGACTGAACGCTTACCTTGTATGTGGGTTTACGCTCTCTATCACACTAGCCTAACGATACCAGTTTGTAGCCAGCCATTCAACTTCCGATATCAATGGAGAACTGGAGTAATTCTCCGTGGAGTTCCAGGAAGTGTGTTATCGGTAGTTTGTTGATTCGGGTTTAGTGGTGTGTCGGGTGGCGGCTGATGCCGAGGTTACCGACGTAATTGCTGTGGTTCCGTTCACGGGTAACACCCGCCAGGTGTCATTCTTCCCAAGGCAACAAACTACCGCTACAGCGGTGAGCAAGAAGATTGAGCCTCCAGAATGGCAGGGGGGCGGGCTGCGGCCCGCAGGCAGGCACGGAGACCTGCCCCTACCCGGCTCAAGGGTGGTGCCCACCACTGTAGGTAGATCACAGCGATGCTGGGCCGCAAGTTGAGACCCGATAGCAGGAGGATGCCTGTGAACGAGTTGCGCGTCAGGGACGCACGGGAGTCCGATCTGCCGGAGATCGTCGAGATTTACAACTCCACCATACCGAGCCGCATGGTTTCCGCCGATACCGAGCCAGTCACTGTGGAGCAGAGAACGGGTTGGTTCCGCGAGCACGAGCCGCGCCGCCGTCCCTTGTGGGTGGCCGAGGTGGATGGGACCGTGGTTGGCTGGCTTTCGCTAGGGGACTTCTGGGACCGTCGGGCGGCCTACCACGCCACCGCAGAGGTCGGCATCTACGTAAAGGACGGACACCGTGGTCGTGGTATCGGGCGACGGCTGGTCGAGGAAGCCATCGAACGCGCGGCAGAGCTTGGGATCGAGATTATTACCGCCGGAGCCTTCGCCCACAATGGGCCGAGCGTGAAGCTGTTCGAGCGCTTCGGCTTCGAGCAGTGGGCACTCTTCCCGGAGGTGGCCGAACTGGACGGGGTCAAGCGCGACCTGGTGATCCTGGGTTTGAAAGTGGGCAAGCGGGACGGGGCTATCGGCGAACACTACGGCGGAGAGCATAAGCATCGGCGTTGAGACCCTCCATAGCTTTCGAAATCGTGCTGCTGTGCGCGGGAGGTCATGGGGATCCCCTGTACCCGGCTCAAGGGTGGTGCCCACCGCTGTAGGGGCGTTCAACTGAACGCCCGTGCAACCTCGCCTCCAGCCTGTACCTTCGGGGTCAGTGCACACGTCCACCGCAGTAGGAGTTTGCAGAGAACGGGCAGTGGCGGACAAACACGCAGGCGGATGCCGACGTAGGGGCGAAGCATTCGGAGCAAGATATCTGGATAAATAAGAGAAGTCGAAACCCGAATGCTTCGTCCCAACCGGTACGCCCTCAGCGCCCCTCGTGTAGTTGTATGAGCCGGGCCGCCTCGCGGGCTGCGGGGCTGGCTGGTGCCTGCTCGATTACCTGCCGCCACTCCCCGAGCGCGCGGCCCAGACCTTCCGGTCCGTCCGTCGCGAGCAGCTTCCCGCGCAACAGCCGTCCTTCTGGCAGTTCGGGGTGGAGTCGCAGCGCCCGGCGCAGCGTTGTCCGGCTGTCCTCTAGCTTGCCGGCTTCGTACAACGAATTGGCAAGCGCCGCACTGGTAGCGGCGGAGCGCGGGTAGACGGCCACCAGCCGCTCGTGAGACCGCACGCCTTCCTCGCCATCGAACTGCGCTATCTCCGCCGCTAGTAGCAGTAGCGCCGATGGATCTTTCGGTTGTTTCGCAAGCGTCGTTTCGAACTCGGCACGCACAAGCGCGCTGCCGTGCCCCGGTGGCCCGGTAACAAGCCCACTGCCTGTCGGAGCAGTCGTATCCCCGCCACCAGTGGTGGTGCTTGCCGTATCGCCCAGCGGTCGCTCAGGTGTGTCATCCGATGGCTTCCCAGTCGCAGCGAAGCCGGCAAGGGCGGCTATCAGGAGCAGCCCCAATACGAGCGGCCTGTAGATCGACGCGCCCACCTAGCGCACGTCCTCAATGGCGGCCCGCATCTCCTCGGCGTCCAACCCGCCCACCTTCACCTCGCGGAGCACCCCCTCCGCGTCGATGTATACGTGCGTCGGCAGGTTGACCACTTGGTAACTGGTTGCGGTGGAACCGTCCTCATCAAGCGCCACGGGTAGTCCGGGATACGGGTTCTTTCGGAGAAAGTCGCGTACCGTTCTCTCGCCTTCACCCGTATTGAGGACGAGCACCCGCACTCCGCTGGCCTCAGCTTCGCGCCCCACCTCGGCGACTGCGGGCATCTCCTCGCGGCACGGCCCACACC
>JACDAU010000066.1 GCA_013695265.1 Chloroflexia bacterium | reverse complement strand
CAACGAACGAGTCCGATACGAAGATATCCCATCCAACGGAGGATTTAAGCTTCATCCGCTTTACAGCCGAACTGCGCGGCGGTACTTCCAGGTTTCTGGAAGTCAACCGACACGAGCCACGTAATTCTTAGCGCGGGGTGAGTGGGATAAAGGTCCGGTTCGAGACGGCGCTCGGGCGGTTCTTGAGCGTCAGCACGCTGATCCGAGCCGCAACCTGCTCCGCCGCGCTTCGGATCGCTCGCGCCTGCGGAGAGTCCGGCGCGGAGACGACGAGCGGCTGACCGATGTCGCCACCCTCGCGGATCGCCGCGTGTAGCGGCACCTCGCCCAGGTGGTGCAGGTCCAGCTTGCGCGCCGTCATCTCCCCCCCGTGGCCGAAGATCTCCGTGCGCTCCCGGCAGTGCGGGCAAACGAAGTAGCTCATGTTCTCGATCAGCCCGATCAGCGGCACCTTCAGCGTCTTGAACATCTCCACCCCCTTGGCGACATCCGAGAGCGCCACGTCCTGCGGCGTCGAGACAATCACCGCGCCAGTGAGCGGCACCGCCTGCGCCAGGGTGAGCGAGGCGTCGCCCGTACCCGGCGGCAGGTCGATCACGAGGTAGTCGAGGTCGCCCCAGCGCACCTTCGTCAGCAACTCCTGAATCATCTTCGAGACCATTGGCCCACGCCACACCGCTGGGGATTCCTTGGTGAGGAAGAACGCCATGCTCATGATCTTCACCCCGTGGCTCTCCGCAGGGATGAGGAACTCGCCCTCCTGGGTGGGCGGAACCTCCACCCCCATCATCATCGGGATGTTCGGTCCGTAGATGTCCGCGTCGAGCAGCCCGACCCGAGCGCCGCTTTGCGCGAGCGAGACCGCGAGGCCGGTGCTCATCGTGCTCTTGCCGACGCCGCCCTTGCCCGATGCCACCGCGATGGTGTGCGTCACCCCCGGCAGGATCTGCCGATGCTGCGTCCGCCCCGAGACCACGCGGGACGTGAAGTTGACCTGCACCGACTGCACGCCGGGCACCTCCATCACGGCGGCGCGGGCCTCCGCTTCAATCTGGTTCTTCAGAGGACACGCCGGCGTGGTGAGCACTACCGTGAAACTCACCGCGCCGTGCTCCACGTGAAGGTTCTCGATCATCTTGCGCGTCACGAGGTCACCGCCAAGCTCCGGCTCTTCGACGGTGCCGAGCGCGGCCATCACCGCCTCGGGGTCGATCTCCACGGTTGTGGTGGTGTTTTTGTTCCTGCCAAACATATTGCATCTCCCGCCCGGCAAACCGGGCTCGCCACTTACTGTGTACACTACAGTTTACCCGACGCTCCCCAGTCCACGAGGAGCAGCGGGGTTCCGGCCAGCGGCGGGACGCAAGGGAGGAGCGGATGGCGGAGTCGGCGCAGATCACGTTTGAGGACTTCCTCGCGGTCGATATCCGCGTCGGACGCATCGTGGAAGCGCGAGAGTTCCCCGAGGCTCGAAGGCCGGCGTACAAGCTGCGGGTGGACTTCGGAGACCTGGGGGAACGGCGCTCCAGCGCGCAGCTCGTCGCAAATTACCAGCCCCACGATCTCGTTGGGCGGCTTGTGCTGGCGGTCGTGAACTTCCCCCCTCGGCAGATCGGCCCCTTCCGCAGCGAGGTGCTCGTGCTCGGCGTGCCCGACGACGCGGGCAACGTCGTCCTGCTTGCGCCGGAGCGCGAGGTTGCCCTGGGCGGGCGGGTGTACTGATACCGCTTCTGGGACGTCGGGCGCCGCTTTCCCTCTCCGTCGAGCACCGGCACGAGCTAAGCAGCACTTCAGCTATCAGCTTGGGGCTTACGGCCGATAGCTGACAGGCTGATCAGTAATCCCTAACCCCTAAACCAGGAGACTGCATCGTTGGACGCCGAGGGACTGGCGGGGCTGCTCTCCGCCGAGGGGCAGGAACTGCTCGGAACGGTCGCGGGCGTAGAACTCTCGACTGCGACGGAACTCGCGCTCAACAACCGGTTGCGCCGCGCGTATCCCGCCTCGATGGTTGCCGCCGCGCTGGAGCTCACTCAGCTGCGCGCCCGAGCGCGCGCGAAGTTCGATCGCGCGGATCACATGTACCTCACGCGTGAGGGCCTGGAGCAGGCGTCGGCGGAGCACATCTCGGCGCACCGTACCCGGCGGTACGATCCGTATGGAACCGTCGCCGACTTGTGCTGTGGCATCGGGGGCGACCTCATCGCGCTCGCGCCGGGCAGGGACATGCTCACGGTAGACCGCGACCCGCTGCACCTTCAGATGGCGGCGCTCAACGCGGCGGTGTATGGCGCGGCGTCCGTGCGCACCCGCTGCGAGGACGTGCGCGAGTCAGACCTCGCTGGGGTCGAGGCTGTGTTCATTGACCCCGCGCGCAGGCACGGCGGCAAGCGCGCGTTGCGGGAGAGCGAGCCGCCCCTCATCTGGTGCCTCGCGCTCGCCGAGCGCACGCCCGCCGTGGGCATCAAGGCGGCGCCTGGGCTGCCCCGCGAGGCCGCGCCCCCGGACTGGGAGCTGGAGTTCGTCTCGGTCCGGGGCGATCTCAAGGAGGCCGCGCTGTGGTCTCCGCCGCTTGCCACGGTGCAGCGGCGGGCGACGCACCTGCCGGGTGGGCACACGCTCGTGTCCGACGCTGGGCCGGCGGTCGCGTGCCTGGCTCCCGGCGCGTATCTGCTCGATCCGGACCCCGCTGTGACCCGTGCTGGGCTGGTGGAGGAGCTAGCACGCGCACTCGGCGCGTGGAAACTCGACCCGGAGATCGCCTTCCTCTCGCTCGATACCCATGTCTCGACGCCGTTCGCCCGCCTGCTGCGCATCGAGGAGTCGCTGCCCTGGAATCTCAAGCGGCTGCGGGAGGTTCTCCGCCGCCTTGATGTAGGAGCGGTGGACGTGCGAAAGCGGGGCTCCGCAGTCGATGTCGAGGAGCTGCGCCGCCGCCTGAAGCTCACGGGCGCGAGGCGGGTTACCGTCGCGCTCACCCGCATGAACGGCAAGCCGTGGGCGTTTGTCTGCTCCGATCCGTAACGCTTGTACCAGCGTCCCGGAAAGGCGCTAGCGCAACCCCTGCCTATAGGCCATTGCGCTGACGAGGATTACAGAGTAGGATATGCATGATAGGCGCGGTGCGCGCCCGAGGTCGGTCCGAGAGATGCCGCGGTTGGGGGAAACGAATGTACCGAAGAAGTATCGTGTGGGTGCTCGCGCTGATTTTGCTAGCCAGTTCGCTGCCCCAGGGACCGGCGGCACAGGCCGCGCCACAGAACACCGTTACCGCAGCGACCGTGCCGGGCGGCTTCGAGGACCGGAAGGTAGCGGATGTCTTTTTGCCGACGGCGCTGGAGTGGATGCCGGACGGCCACATGCTTGTGACCACGCAGCCTGGCCAGCTCAAGGTGTACAACGGCGGTAGTTTCATCACGAACGCGCTCGACCTCTCGGGCAGGATCTGCTCGAACAGCGAGCGGGGGCTGCTGGGCATCGCGGTCGATCCCGCCTACACCACCACGAAGCACGTCTTCCTCTTCTATACCGCAGATACCACGAGCGGCTGCCGTAACCGGGTCTCGCGCTTCACGATGAGTGGAAACAAAGTCGTCTCCGGCAGCGAGCGGATCCTCCTGACAGCGGATCCTGCAAGTGCTGGCAACCACAATGGCGGGGACATTCACTTCGGCAAGGATGGCACCCTGTACGTAAGCCTGGGCGACGGCGGGTGCGACCCGTACGGCGGTGGCTGCGCTGGCTCGAACAACGCCGCCCGCGACCGCAACTCCCTGTTCGGCAAGATCCTCCGTATCAACAAGGACGGGTCAGTACCAGGCACCAACCCCTACATTGGGTCGAACAGCGCGCGCTGCAATGTGAGTGGCAACACCAGCGCCACATGGTGCAAGGAGACGTTCGCCTGGGGCCTACGCAATCCGTTCCGATTCGCGATGGATCCGAATGCCACCACCACTCGTTTCTTCATCAACGACGTGGGACAGAACCGATGGGAGGAAGTCGACAGTGGGGTGAAGGGCGCGGACTACGGCTGGAGCTGTCGCGAGGGCGGGTATGACAACCCCGAGCAGAGCTGCAGCCCGACGAGTGGCGCGAGAGGGCCAATCCTCAATTACAGCCACGATAGCGGCTGCGCATCCATCACCGGGGGCGCGTTCGTGCCCAACGGCCTCTGGCCCGGCTTCAACGGCTCCTACCTCTACGCCGATTACGTCTGCGGCAAGATCTTTCGCCGCACCGCAACCGGAGCGATCACCACCTTCGTCAGCGGCCTGGGCAGCAGCAGTGCGGTCCACATGGCGTTCGGGCCTCTCGGCTCTGGCCGGGCGCTGTACTACACCACGTATGAGGGCGGCGGCCAGATCCGCCGTATCCGCTACGCCGGCACGAGCAACCGGGCGCCAGTGGCGTCCCTCAAGGCCAGCCCGACGTACGGACGGCTCCCGCTCGCAGTTGGTTTCGACGCCAGCGCGAGCCGCGACCCCGAGGGCGGCGCGCTGACGTATGCCTGGGACTTCAACGGCGATGGCGTCGTCGATTCCCGCAGCGCCAAGATATCGTACACCTACCGGCTATCGCGCAACTTCGCCGCGAAGCTCACCGTCCGCGATGTGCATGGCGCGGTTGATTCCGCGACGACGACGATCTATGCAGGCAACACCCCTCCAACGCCGAAGATCACCGCGCCAGCCGCAACAAAGCTATTCCGCGTAGGGGAGAGCATCAGCCTGCAGGGCGCGGCGACCGACACGCAGGACGGCACGCTCGCGGGCACCCGGCTGACGTGGCGCGTCATCAAGGTCCACGCTACGCACACCCACCCGTTCGCTGGTCCAACCGTGGGGGCACGGACAACGATCACGGCGCCTCCACCGGAAGACCTCGCCGCCACGAGCAACAGCTACCTTCGGCTGCAACTGACCGCGACCGACGCGCGCGGCCTGAGTCGGACGATCACGCAGCGGCTGAACCCGCGTAAAGTAAGCATCACCCTCGCGACGAGTCCGCGCGGGCTCAGGCTGGGAATCAACGGCAGGACCATCGTCGCGCCTGCCACGGTCACCTCGTGGCAGACGTATGGCCTGCGAGTGAGCGCGCCCCCCCAATACGACTCTGCAGGCCGGTACATGGTATTCAGCCGCTGGTCGGACGGCAGGAGCGCGGCCCACACGATCGTGACTCCGGCCTCGGCGGCAACCTACATGGCGACGTACAAGGTCCAGCCCACGCTCACGCAGTCCGCCTCATCGACATTGGTCCAGTATGATGGCCCCACGACGCTCACCGGGCATCTGCGCTCGTCCACTACGACGCTGGCTCAACGCACGGTAACGGTATGGCGTTCGCTTGACGGTGGGCGGACGTGGCTTCGGGACGGACTTGCCACGTACAACGCGACACGGAACCGCTACACGGCCACCCGCCGGCTGACGCGGAACGCGCACTTCCAGATGCGCTACGACGGCAATACGACCTACGCGAGCGACCGGTCAAATGTGGTGAGTGTTCTCAGCAAGGCCTCACTTACCCGGCCCGTTACGCCGGACACGGTGAGCCGCAACGTCAGCTTTACGACGTACGGGTATCTCAAGCCGTATCACGCTGGTAGTACCGCGTTGTTCTTCCGCCGATACGTGAACGGCACGTGGACCTACTATGGCGCTGGCAAGGCGACGAACACCGCGTTCGACGGATACACCTTATACACCCTCTCCGGCTACTCTCTGCCCTACGCAGGTTCCTGGAAGGTGCGGGCAAACCACAGTGACGGCAGCCACGCGGCAACGTATGGCCCGTGGCGATATTTCACGGTCAAGTAGGGTCCACAGTGAACAGTGAAGTATAGTTTCGAAGCGAGATAGGTGACTGGCGGCTAGCAACAAAGAGTAACTTGGTGCAACGGTTCTTACTGTGGATGCTGGTCGCCACGCTCGTGCTTCCATCCCTGCTGATCGGCAAGCCGCTGCCAGCGAGCGCTGCCGAGTCGGAATACCCGAACCTCAGGACGTTGCCGCCGCGGACCTGCGCTTCGACAGCGTGGTGATCGGGGGCACCACGCATCACGTGCTCCGCTTCTCGAACGTCGTGTGGAACGGCGGGGACGGAGCGCTGGATCTGCGCGGGGTGTCGAGCTTTGTGTCCAAGACGACGAAGGTATACCAGCGCATCTACGACACGAGCGGTGCGTACATGAGCCGCAACGTTGGCGAGTTCGTGTTCCACCCGGAGCACGACCACTTCCATTTCGAGGGCTTCTCCAACTTCGAGCTGTGGACCAAGGCGGGTTAGGT
>JACDAU010000055.1 GCA_013695265.1 Chloroflexia bacterium | reverse complement strand
AACCAGGTGTTTGCCGGTCTCGCCGAGCTGGAGGCGGCAATCACCACCGCACTGCAGCAGTTCTGGGACGAGCCCAAGAGGCTGCAAAGCCTCACCGGCTACCCTTGGTGGGTCCAGGCTGCCCAACACCTGGTGCCATCAACATCGTGAATGAGTATAACAGGCTCTAAAGCGCTGAACACCGGTGGTGTCGGTGCCCGGTTCGTGCTACGTCGCTCGCCGGTAGCGGCGCATGACCGATAGTAACCGGTCCGAATCGAGGCGGTGAGCCGTGATGAAGTCGCGCCCCGTCATCGTTTCGGCCGCAAGCAGCGCGTTGAGGATGGCTTCCTCCGTCGCCTCCACCACCGCGTCGAACAGCGGGTTGATATACGCGTTGGATAGCATGCTCAACGGGACCGCGATTGGGCTGTCGGGCGCGTATGCGCTGCCGGGCAGACCCCGGTTCCCGACAGCGAACGCGAGAAACAGATCGCCGCTCGAGTGCTCGCCAACGCCGCCCGTTCTGGCGATCCCCAGCCCCGCGCGCTGGGCGAGGCGCGCACACTGGTTCGGCAGCAGCGGGGCATCTGTTGCCACGACGGCGATGATGGAGCCAGTGCCCTCGCTGGCTGCGGACGCGTGTGGGAGTGGTATCACGGAGGAGGGAATCTCCTCTCCGACCGGCACACCGTCGACACGCAACCGGTCCCGGCGCCCGTGGTTCGCCTGCACCAGGACGCCCACGGTGTAGCCGCCAACGTCAGCATCGACGACGCGCGACGCCGTGCCGACCCCACCCTTGAAGCCGTGACAGATCATACCGGTTCCGCCACCGACGTTGCCTTCCGCTACCGGCCCATTCGCGGCGGCGGCAAAGGCTCGCTCGACGTGTTCCGGCCTGACATGAAAGCCATTGATGTCGTTAAGAACGCCGTCCCACGTCTCGCCCACGACCGGCAGCGCCCAGTACGATTCGCGCGGGTCGCGGCCCGCCACTGCCTGGGCAACGAGCGCGTCACGTACTACCCCTACGCTGTGTGTGTTCGTCAGCGCGATGGGCGAGGAAAGCGTGCCCGACTCCCTGATCCATTCGAGACCGGTCAGCTCGCCGTTGCCGTTCAGGCGATGACAGCCGGCAAACACGGGCTCTCGCCAGATGTCTCCGTCGTGCGGCATGATGACGGTGACGCCGGTGCGGACCGGACCGCGGCCGACGACCAGCTCGCCCTCGCCCTCGATCAGCGTCATATGACCGACTCGAACACCCGGAACGTCCGTGATCGCGTTGTGTGGCCCAGGCACGCCACAGCCCGTGATGACGCCCAACTGACGCGCCCGCATCCCGGTCATGGGGCGCCGTCCGCGCCGGTGTCCGAGACCGAGCGCAGGGCGCCTTCGAGCACGTTGAGAGCGCGTTCCAATTGCGGCTGGTCGATCATCAGGGGCGGCTGGATCCGCACTACGTTGGCCTCCTGCCCGCCGACCCCGAGGAGCACGCCCTGCTCGCGGCACAGGCGGCGGACGGTGGCGGCCTCAGCACTCGCGGCCAGCTTTGTCTCTCGGTCGCGCACCAACTCGATACCGACCATGAGCCCGATTCCGCGAACTTCGCCGATGATTTGGTGTCGCTGGGCTATGTCCTCCAGCCTGCCCTTGCACCAGGCGCCCAACTCCGCGGAGCGCTCGACGAGGTGTTCGTCTTGCAGCACTTCTATCGTCGCGAGGCCAGCAGCACACGAAACGGGGTTGCCACCGAACGTGGACAAGTGCTCGCCAGGCTCGAAGCTGTCAGCAATCTCGGGAGGCGCGATGAACGCGCCGAGCGGAAAACCGTTCGCGATCCCCTTCGCCATCACCATGATGTCCGGCTCCACGCCATAGTGCTCGATGGCAAACATTGCGCCCGTGCGGCCGAAGCCGCTCTGCACCTCGTCCGCGATAAATAGCGCCCCGTGGTCGTGGAGGATTTGCTTAACGCGCCGGTAGTAGCCGGGGTGCGGGATAATGATGCCGCCCTCGCCCATCACTGGCTCCGCGATAAAAGCTGCGACGTCGCCCGACGTCTGATACTTGAACACATCCTCGACCGCGTCCGCGCACGCGAGCGTGCAACAGCCCGTGCAGTAGCGGCAGCGATACGGGTTCGGCGCGGGCGCGAACGCAACGCCGGGCAGGTACGGTCCGCCATGGGTCTTGCGCGCGGCGTTGCCCGTGACCGAGAGCGTGGCGCTTGTCCGACCATGGAAGGATGTCTGCAACGCGATGAACTCTCCCCTGCCCGTATAGGCCTTGGCGAGACGCATGGCCCCCTCGACCGCCTCTGCGCCGCTGTTGCCGAAGAACGTCTTCTGGAGTCTGCCGGGCGTGATCTCCGCAAGACGCCGAGCGAGCTGTGCCACGACGGGGACGTGGTAGATGTACGACGCCGCATGAACGAGCCGCTCCATCTGCGCCTTTGCGGCGGCGATGATCGTGGGGTTACAGTGTCCCGCGTTCACGACGGAGATGCCAGCGAAGAGATCGGTGTATTCTTCCCCGCCTGCGCCAAAAACAGTGGCGCCGAGCGCGCGCTCCACCACGACGGGCTCAATATTCTTGACAAAGCTCGTGTTGACGTACTCCGCGTACAGCCGTTCGGTATCCATGTCTTCTCCAGGTTGTGAGGCGAGTCCCGAGCCGTGCTCCTCCTACCAGTGCCCACGCGCATCGCTAACGCCGCCGAACCAGCGCCGAATGACGATACGCCGGTCGGTGAAGAAGTTGATGGCGTCGCGCCCCTGGCCATGCTCCGTGCCGAAGAACGACTCCCTCGCGCCGCCAAAGGGAAAGTAGGCCATCGGCGCGGCGACCCCTATGTTTACGCCGATATTGCCAACGTCAACCCGCGCACCAAACTCGCGCGCCGCGCCGCCGTGCTCCGTAAAGATGCTCGCGGCATTGCCGTACGGACTGCCGTCGATAATAGCTATCGCCTCATCGAGCGTCTGGGCCGGCATCATCGAGAGTACCGGGCCAAAGAGTTCCTGTGTGGCGAGCCGCATGCCGGAACGCACGTTATCGAAGAGCGTCGGCTCAACGAAGAACCCACCCGGCCGTTCCGAAACTTGCGCCGCACCACCGCCGGTGAGCAGGTGGCCCCCCTCGGCTGCGCCATCCGCCACCGCCGCCAGGATGCGGTCGCGCGCTGGTGCGCTGATTACCGGCCCCATTATCACGTCGGGGTCGAGGCCATCGCCGACCTGTATCTGCTTCATACTCGCCAGCAGCGCCTCGCGGACCGGCTCGTGCGCCACGCCCACCGGGATGATGATCGAACCCGCCAGGCATCGCTGCCCGGAGGAGCCGAATGCCGAGTTGATGACATTCGGGATGGTCTTCTCCAGCACAGCGTCGGGCATCACCACGACGACGTTCTTCGCGCTGCCGGACGCCTGCACGCGCTTCCCATTCGCTGCTGCACGGGCGTAGATGTGCCGGGCAACGGGGGTCGAGCCGACGAACGAGATGCCCTGAATAAGCGGGTGATCGAGCAGGGCATCAACGGTGTGACGGTCGCCATTGACGAGGTTGAGCACGCCGGGCGGGAGGCCGATCTGGTCGATGAGGTCAAAGACGAGTTGCTGCGAGAGCGGCACCTGCTCGGACGGCTTGACGATGAACGTGTTGCCGGTCGCGACGGCGTACGGCATGAACCAGAACGGGACCATCAGCGGGAAGTTGAAGGGCGCGACGCACGCGAACACGCCCACGGGCCGCCGGACCGCTTCCTCGTCAATACCCCTCCCCGCCCCGTTCTCCAGGCCGTAGCCCATCATAAGCGTCGGGATGCCAGCGGCAACCTCGACGTTCTCGATGGCCCGCTGAACGGAGCCCCGCGCATCGGCCAGCACCTTGCCGTGCTCGATCGTGATCAGCCGCGCGAGGTCCTCGGTGTGCTGAACGAGAAGCTCGCGCAGCCGGAACATGTATCTGGCCCGTTCGATCGGGGGCACGGAGCGCCAGGCTTTGAACGCCCGGTGTGCCGCTTGCGCCGCCCGATCAACCGTGTCGGCGGTGGCGAGCGGCATCTCCGCGACGCTTTCGCCCGTGGCGGGGTTCAGAACAGGGAGACGCTCGGCGCCCGGCTCCTCGACCCACCCGCCGTCGATGTAGTGCGATAGCGTCTGCATCACCGTGGTGGACGGCGAATGCTGCGTTCGCATGGGACGCTCCTTCCGGTGGCCTAGCTCAACTTTAACACGTGGGGTACGGGCGTCATAGTAATCGGTCCGCACTGGCAAGTAAAGGCGAGGAGTTTCGCACTGATGACGACAGACCCATACAAGATGGCACCCCTGCCAGAACCATCTGAAGCTTCACACTCGCCGCCCGTGCCAGGGAACATTGCCTACCCCTCGCGAAGCCAGCGGGCAAGGTCTTTGGCGTGATACGTGAGGATGATGTCCGCACCCGCGCGCTTGATGCCCGTCAGGATCTCCGTCACAATCCGGCGCTCGTCGAGCCAGCCATTCGCTGCGGCCGCCTTCACCATCGCGTACTCCCCACTAACGTTGTAGGCCGCGACCGGCAGGTCCACCGAGGCTCGCACTCGCGCAATTACGTCGAGATACGCCAGCGCTGGCTTAACCATGACGATGTCCGCGCCCTCGGCCACGTCTAGAGCGACCTCGCGCAGGGCCTCGCGTCCGTTGGCTGGGTCCATCTGATACGAACGGCGATCGCCAAACGACGGTGCAGACGCGGCAGCATCGCGGAATGGTCCGTAGAACCCGCTCGCATACTTCGCGGAGTACGCCATGATCGGTGTCGTCTCGTATCCGTTGTTGTCGAGCGCCCGGCGTATCACCCCCACGGTCCCGTCCATCATGTTCGATGGTGCCACAATATCCGCGCCCGCTTCGACGTGTGAGATGGCCGTTTGGGCCTGCAGGTCCAGCGATGCGTCGTTGTCGACGTCCGTGCCGTGCAGCAACCCGCAGTGCCCGTGGTTCGTGTACTCGCACAAGCAGACGTCCGTGATGACGAGAAGGTCGGAATATCGGGCCTTTAGCTCCCGCGTCGCGCGCTGAACGATTCCGTCCGGCGCATACGCACCCGTGCCGACAGCGTCCTTCTCGTCCGGGATGCCGAACAGGAGTATGGCGGGTATGCCCAGCTCGGCAATCGTCCCAACCTCCTCGATCAAACGGTCGATGGAGAGTTGCGCGACGCCCGGCATCGAAGACACCTCCCGCCTCACGTTGTCTCCCTCGGTTATGAAAAGCGGATACACGAGGTCTGCCGGGCGCAGGATGGTCTCCCGCACCATCGTGCGCATCGGCTCCGTGCGGCGCAGTCTACGGCCTCGCACCTCGGGGAAGCCAGCGCGCCCACGCGCCTCATTAATCGGATCCATCAGTCGGTTCATTCCTCACCTATAGTCTGTGCTACCTGCCTGCCGTGATTGCTGGACTCCGCCGACGGCTCCCGATCCAACAGCTCACACAGCGCGAGCACGAGCCCTGGCATCGTGTGATTGGTGGCTACCGCGTCTACGCGAATACCAAACGCCCGTGCGGTCGTGGCGGTGATCGGGCCGATGGTTGCCACTTTGGTACTTTGAAGCAGAGCCGCGACATCTTCAGTGCCCACTAGGCGGGCGAAGTTGCGTACCGTTGAGGAGCTTGTGAACGTGACCGCATCGATGCGGCCAATCGCGATCTCCGAAAGCGCGGCACGGGCATCCTCCGGCGCGGGGAGCGTGTCGTATAGCGCCACCACCGTCACCGCAGCTCCCGCCGCTTCCAGCCCGCGGGCCAGAAGCTTCCGAGCAGCGGTCGCCTGCGGCAGCAAGACCTTCCGACCCGCGACCCCCTTCACGCGCAGTGCTGCGAGCAGCGATTCCGCCACGGCCTCCGACGGAATGAGATCTACGCGCACATCCGCCTGTCGCAACGCCGTCGCCGTCGCGGAGCCAATGGCAGCGATCCGTACGTTCGCCATCGCCCGTGCATCGAGCCCAAGAGCGTGCAACCGCTCCACCCAGATCCCGACCGCGTTCGCGCTACTGAACACCACCCAGTCGTAACCCGCGAGATCGCGCAGCGCCGCATCCACAAGCAACCAGTCGTCGAGCAACTGTATGTGAATCGTCGCGAGTTCGACCGGCTCCGCGCCCTCTCGCCGGAGGAGTCCGGCCAGTACAGCCGCCTGAGTGCGGGCGCGAGTGACGAGGATACGGCGGCCATCGAGCGCCCCTGCCACGCCACTCGCCGGCGACGGGTCCATCACTCTCCCCGAAGGATCGGCACCGCGATCCGCAGCTCGTCGAGGATCGCGTCGGCCCCTTGCCGGGTCAGTGCGCGCGCGACCTTCGGCCCGAGCGTGGACGCGCTCGCGACCGGAACCTGCTCGCCTAGCCGCAGGGTTCGGCGGCCATCGGGCGAGCCAACAAACCCCGTGAGTTGGACCACGCCGTTCTGCAACTCCGCATACCCTCCCACAGGCACACTGCATCCCCCACCGAGCGAGCGTAGAAAGGAGCGCTCGACGGATGCACAGAGCATCGCCTCCTCATTTGAGATCGCGACGAGCATCGCCACCACTGCGGCATCATCCGACCGCGCCTGCACCCCGATGATGCCCTGCGCGACCGCCGGCACCCACGAGTCCACGGAGAGGAGCTGGGCGGGAATGCTCTCGTGCAGCCGGTTCAGCGCCGCCGCCGCCATCACGATCGCACCGTACTCGCCTGCACGAAGCTTCCGTATCCGGGTGTCGATGTTGCCTCGGATCGGCAGCACGCGGAGGTCGGGCCTTGCCTCGCGGATGAGCGCCGCGCGCCGGAGGCTGCTCGTGCCAACCACAGCGGCACGGGGCAGGTCATGCAGCCGCGCCCCGTCCACGGTGAGAAGGGCGTCGCGCGGATCCTCGCGCGGGCTCGTGGCGACGACGGAATGGCCCGGTGTGTCCTCCGACGGCAGATCCTTGAGACTGTGCACGGCAGCGTCTATTCTGCCGTCGATCAAGGCCACCTCGATATCCCGCGTGAAGACGCCACGCGACGCCATGGCGGTAATCGGCGCCTCCGGCTGCCGGTCGGATTCGACCCGAATCACAACCTGCTCGATCTCGCATTCGGGAAAGTGCGCCCACAGCGCCGCCTCGACCCACGCTGTCTGCCACAGCGCGAGCCTGCTGCCTCGGGTTCCCAGTCTAATCCGTCGTATCGTCATCCCGCTTCTGCCCTGTCCTCATCGCATACACTGGCTGTCCCTTCAGTGTAGCGTGCCCTCAGAGCGCAGGGCAACGGAAGAGCGGCGAAGGCGTGATATACTTTTGGTGGAAGTTAGGAGGTCTGAGAATGCCCAGCGAGGCAGTGTACATGGATCACGCGGCAACGACGGGGGTGCACCCCGAGGTGCTGGAGGCGATGCTGCCCTACCTCGGTCCACAGTATGGTAATCCGAGCAGCGCACACCAACTCGGCCAGGCAGCGCGGCGCGCGGTCTCGGACGCGCGCGAGCGGGTGGCGCAGGTCCTCCGCTGCAGCCCGTCGGAGATCACCTTTACGAGTTGCGGCACAGAGAGTATCAACCTCGGAATCAAGGGCATCATGAAGGCTGCGGGCGGAACCGGCCACATTATCACGACAGCGATTGAGCACCACGCCGTGCTCCACACAGTAGAGCAATTGGAGCGCGAGGGCCACGAGGTCAGCGTGCTGCCTGTTTCACCGGAGGGCATCGTTGACCCGGAGCAAGTGAGCGCCGCGATTCGTCCGGACACCCGCCTCATCTCCGTGATGTATGCGAACAATGAGATCGGAACGCTCCAGCCCGTACAGACCATAGCGCAGATCGCGCGTGATCGCGATGTCGCCTTCCATTCCGACTGCGTGCAGGCGGCAGGCGCCCTCTCGATCGACGTGCAGGATCTCGGGGTTACCTCGCTCGCGCTCTCCGGGCACAAATTCTACGCTCCCAAGGGCGTCGGCATCATGTATTTGCGAGAGGGCACGATGATCGAAACCCAGCAGCAAGGCGGTGGTCAGGAGCACGGCAACCGGGCAGGCACCGAGAACGTGCCCTACATCGTTGGGATCGCGGTCGCGCTGGAGCGCGCGCACGTTCGCCGTGACGCCTACAACGCCCACTGCGCAGCACTGCGTGATCTGCTGCTCGATGGCCTGCTGCGGGCTGTACCGCACTCCCGCGTCAATGGACACCAGACTAAACGCCTCCCGAACAACGCGCACCTCTCGTTTCGCGGAGTGGAGGCCCAGGCGATCTTGATGGGACTCGATCTCAAGAGTATCTACGCATCCAGCGGCTCGGCGTGTGTCTCGGCCTCGCTGGAGCCCAGCCACGTCCTCACCGCGATCGGTGTGCCCCGCGATTACATCTACGGCAGCGTGCGCCTGAGCGTCGGCGAGGCCACCACGCGGGAGCACGTCGCCCGCGTGCTGAACTATCTGCCACCGCTCGTCCGCCGACTGCAAGCACTCTCGCCCGTCGCCGCCGCGTCATGACCCGATACCCACGCCACCCGTCAGAGGCAATCCTCCGTCCCGGCGCTGGGCATCGACGACCACGACGAACTGCGGTCAGGTGATACCCGGCCCTTACTCTTGCACGATCCACTGGCCGACGCTACCGCACGCGCCACGTCCCCATGGTGACGGCGCCGGTTTGCGCACCGGTCACGTCGTTCGCCGACATGTACTGGTACAGGGTGCGATTCTTCATGCCGCTCGCGAACGTGACCGCCCAGCGAACGGTCAGTTGCTCACCACTACGAGAGACTGAGGTTCGGCCGAAATCGAGCGATCCATACCCGGTCGAAACCTTGATTGCCGAACCTGGCGTCCTGCCACCCACCCAGCCGCTCAGATCCGCCTTGCGCATCCACACGCGATTCGTTCCCACATCGTAGCGCAACAACATCCCACGGCTTGCGCCCGGCTGATTATTCACGATGTACCAGACACGGGACAAATTGCTGACGCCGTCGCCATCGGTGTACGTCGTTGTGAATGTGACCAACGCGCCAGCAGCGCTAGACGTGCTCTTCGGCGAGAGGGCGCCGATTTTCGGTGGACGGTTTACTATTAACCGGCCTACACGCTTCCATCCCGACTGCAAGGCGAACGCGTCCTGCGCCTGAGCGTACACGTTGTATGTCCGACCGCTCAACAATGGTTTGTACGAGAGTGCCCAGCGAACCGTCAGCGTACCGCCGGAGCCCGATATCTGCGTGCCGAGCGCGTTCAACGTGACACCGGAGTTCGTGACCGTGGTCCTGGTACCCGGCGTGATACCACCGAGCCAGCGCGTGTTCGCGCTATCCCGGAGATACAGTTTGTTCGTGTTTGCCTCGTAGCGTACGAAGACCCCGCCCGTTGGGCTCGTAGTGCTTGCTACGAGCAGGTCGGCACGTGCGATACTTGACGCACCGTCCGCATCGAAGTACTTCTCGATATGCGTGAAGGACTGTCCCGGCACGGTCCGAGCAAGCGCGGGCGTGTGTGCCTGCGGAACTGGCGTCGCGGACACGCTGTACGCGCCCTTCCACAGCCACGGCAGCGCCGACGCCGACGTGCCCTGATCCGCCGCGACGCTGTACAAGTTGTACGTACGACCACTGAAAGATTGCTTGAAGGTAACGCCCCAACGGACGGTCAGGACGCCGGACGCCACGGAGACACTGGTCGCCTTGCCGTCCAGGATCGCCCGGCCGTTGTCGAGTTTCGCGGTCCCGCCAGGTGTGACGGGGCCGAGCCAGCCGCTGTTGTCTCCATTCCGCAGGTAGAGGTTTCGTTGCGGGGCATCGTATCGCAGCCACACCGCGCCGCTACCCGCGAGTTGCGTGTTGAGGAGCAACTGCGCACCTTCCAGGTCCGCGATACCATCGGGGTCCGAGTAAGTCGACCGAATCGCCGTCGGGAGCCCAGTTACCCCCACCTGTCCCGCATCAGGAACCACACCGGCGGCCGGTGGGCGATTCACGAGCCACGTACCATGCTTGACCCACGGGGTGATCGCCCCCCCGAAGTCCTCGGCTTGCAGGTAGACATTGAGCAGGTTCCCGCTGCTCAACGGGCTCTCGCTCACCGCCCAATCCACCGTGAGGGTGCTGCCCGAAGCGGTAACGACGGTTTTCGCGACATCAAGACGGGAGTATCCATTATCGAGAACGGTAGCGGTGCCAGGCCGTACGCCGCCCAACCAGGCCGTGTTCGCAGCGTTGCGCAGGTACAGAAGGTTGGTCGCCTGGCTATACGACGCGTACAGCGCCTTCGTACCGGACACTCCCCCATTTGCCAGCAGCAGCACCGAGCGCAGGTCAGCAGCACCGTCCAAGTCGGAGTACGTCGCCCGCACGGTGCGCCACTCGTTCGGCGCGCTCGTTAGCGATGTCGGGGAGAACCCAAGAGTTGCGGGATCGTTCTCGCCGCTTGAGAACGTCACCTGCATCGTGCGCGACCCCGTTCCGCCGACCCAGTCGGTGTAGTCGCCGTAGCTCGTACTTGCGCCGTCGTACTGCCCCTTGGCGACGACGTGCATCGCCGCTGCGCCGCTGAAGTTCGCGGGCGTCGTGACCTCCCAGGAGACGACTTGAGTGGTGCCACTCTGCGTGATACTGGGTAGCGAGACGGTTGACGTCGAAACTCTGAAGCCACTCGGCACACTCAGTGTCGCCTGGCTGTTCCGCACGGGCGCCCGCCCCTCCATGGGATGCGGACCCACGTACCGCACGGTCGCGCTGACGGTGACCGTGCTGCCCGCAGCAACACTTGCCGGAGCGGAGACGCCCACCTTCCAGGGACTCATCGTCACCCCCCACCGACTGAACTTCGTCCACAGATTGTCGACGAAGAACGTCTGCTGAAAGTGAACGTTTGGGCCGTAGTAGGGGGCGCTGTACCACGGGTCGTGGACAATGAACTCACCCGTCGAATCGTCGTAGCCTTTGACGATACGAAAGTGACCAACAACGTGTTTGCTGTCGTACCACGTGAGCACGAGCACGGGATGGCCACCCGCGATGAGCTGCTTGAGGTCGGTGTATCGTGTCGCGTAATCGGGGTCCGCGGTGCCGCCGTCCGACCAGAAGTTGGACAGGGCGCCGTAGCCAAGCGCGCGCTCCTTGAACCCCACGAGCGTGGCGTCCTGCACCGCACTACTGAGATAGCTAAAGCGGGCCGTCCGCACGAGGTCGTCAGCGTATGCGCCGCTCCAACTCCCCCAGTCCTTCGCGTTCGACACCTTGGCGATGTCGTACTGCGAGCCGATTGCGGGGTTGTAGTGATCAAAGAGCATCTGGAGCGCGGCGGGGCCACAGAAGTAGCTCGTAACCTGGTAGTCGTGCGGCATGGTGAGGTCCTTTGCCACCGGCAACGTCGCCTGTGTCGTTAACCCTCCGCCGCTGCCCGAGCTGGAGAGTGGATCGTTCGCATCAGCATCGGCATACTTGCCAAGCCGGGAATCCCTCGCGGTGTTGCCGGCTGCCTGTACTTGCACGCGGGTGCGGATCTTGGTGGCGTCGTCTGCACTAAGCAGAGCGCCACTACCCGACGCCGTGGTCCAGTACAGCTTGTTGTCCGGAGCGCTGACCATTCGGGGTTCCGCGCCGAGCCTCGCCTTCGCCTGTCCCCGGCTGACGGACGGGAATCGCGACTTACTATAGGTATCGGTGTACCACTGCCAGGAGCGCCCATCGACGCTCACGCCGGCAAGTCCGCGCGTGCGTCCCCCGCGCTCCAATGGCACGATGTAGTATTCGGGGCGGCCCGACTCCGATGAATACACGAGCACCGGCGTCCCGGCGGTGGCACCGTCCAGCGAGCCACCGAGACGGCCGAGTAGCTGCTGCGCGGTTCGCTGCGCCGCAGACGAGTCAACCGCCGCTGCGTACGCACTCCCCTGCCACACAAAGGAGGCCAGCAGCGCGAAAGCGAATGCTACTGCGAACAGAGTAAGATTCCGAGATGCTCGCTCCTGGATCGCGGTGCCGTGGTGATCGGCGCCGAAGTTAAGTCGTGACACATTCCCCTCCATGGTGACATCCTGTCCTCGCGTCGATTCATCGCAAGTGCTTTCCGCTACACATTACAGCAACTAGCCCAGCGCGACTATAGGACTTTGGTCACAGATTGTTACCATGGGATGATTACGGGTGCTGCGGCAGGGTAAGACGCCAGCGCGAGTGGAGGGATCGGCGGATTAGCCGACAGGCATTACCGCATTATCTGGAACCCGCGAACGATGTTGACGCCACACCCAGTCGCAGGAGCCAATTGCCGAGGCGTACCATAGTGGGGGCGATACTCCGTACCCTCCGGGTGGTTTAACGTGCCGTTCTGTGGCGCTCGCGACCGCCCACAAGCGCTGCCCCGTTACAGGTGTTTGGTAAGGCGGCGGGGATAGCGGGCACGCAGGGAGACCGACGGTACGCACGCAGTTCTGGTCCTACAGCGGTGTGCAAGGGGAGCGATCCTCCGCGCATACGATGCCGCCCAGCCGCCCCGCAGGTGCGTTCAGTTGAACGCCCATGCAACGTCATCGCACCTTCCCATACCTTTTGGGTGAATCCTTCCGCCCACGGCTGTGAAGAGGGGGCCTGTTTATTACCACGCCAGACGGAGGTGATAGAGGTACTCACTCGCAAGGCACTGGAAAGCATACGAGCGACGTGGCGTCGCCTATTACCCCCTATTGAAGATCGAACTCGTTCCCCTCGGGATCCAGCATCGCGACCCAGTACTCGCCGTTTTCGTCGTACGAGCGCACGGTGGTCGCGCCGAGTGTGGCCAATCGCTCAGCTTCGGCATCCACACGCCCGCGCCGCTGCTCCACCGGGACCTCCCGGCCTCCGCCAACGTTGAGGTCGAGATGCACTCGGTTCTTGATGGTTTTGTGCTCGGGCACCTTCTGAAAGAAGATTCGCGGGCCCGAACCGTCCGGATCGATGATCGCGCTGGCCGAATCGAAGGCGTCCTCCGGTACGCCGATCGAGGCCAGGAACTCTTCCCAGGTCGCGAAACCCTCTGGCGGCGGCTGTACGTGATAGCCCATCGCCGCGGCCCAGAAGTTCGCCATTCGTTGTGGTTCGGCGCAATCAAACACCACCTGCACTCCCGTGGACATGAAACTCCTCCTTGGCCGTGCGCTACGGATACTCCAGGGGCAGGATACCAGCGCGCTGGTTGTCATGCCACGCACCACACAGAGCCTCCGTCTTGGGTGGCGCGCCGTGGCGGAGGAAGCAACTCATACGCAGTCCGGTTGAACCTTGATGCATGTCATCCCAAACTCCGTGAGGGATCCGTAACCCCAGCCATGGATTCCTCGCAGAGTTTATCCTTGG
>JACDAU010000004.1 GCA_013695265.1 Chloroflexia bacterium | reverse complement strand
CGCGGAGCGTCACGCGCCCACGCCCGACGGGGCGCGAGCAAGTCGTGCCGTATGCGCTAGTGATGGCTTTGCTGGTCGGCATCTGGGCAATGACCGGGACGGACTACTTCTGGCCAATCTGGCCCATGATGGGGTGGGGCATACCGGTGATGCTGGGCGTCCTGGGTGTGCGAACGGGGTGCGGCACGCGCGAGGCGTCCGGGAGACAACACAAACACTCGCTCGGCGGCCAGCACCGGAACTAATCCGGACCCCGGCCGACTGGAAGCGGCGGTGTCATTCCGCGCTTGCAAGATACTCGTGATCGAGGCTTACGGATCCCAAACTCCGTTCGGGAGGACGTCCATCACAATTCATCTGAAGTCCATACGAAAAAGGAGCACTTGCAGTGAGTGATCAATCGCGTCGGCTCGCCGGTATCCTCCTGGTCGTCTTTCCGACAGCGATCTTCGGCGGAGTGAGCCTGCTTGGGATGCTGATCGACGCCCGATCGGGTTATATCGAGAACCCGCTTCGCCGGGATCTGTGGCGGGCAGGCCACGCCCACGCGGGCGTGTTGCTCATTCTCTCGCTCGTCGCCCTGCACTACGTGGACCAGGCCGCGCTGCCTGTGCGGCTGAAGGGGTTCGTCCGCCACGCGATCCCCGCAGCGGCGATCCTCCTGCCCATGGCCTTCTTCCTGTCGATGCTCTCGCCCACGGCACGAGAGCCGAACGCGCTGATCTACCTGGCGTTCGTCGGGGCCGTGGTTCTGGCCGCCGGACTCGTCACGCTCGGCGTCGGCCTCCTGCGCAGGCCGGTGCAGCCATAGGCGCCTGTGGTAAGGGACAGAGATTCGTGGTAGGCACCAACTGACGTGACCCCGCAGCGCGACTCATCCTCCGCGACAGCGCGTCAGGCGTCGAGGACAATAAGGTCGTCGAGCGGACGGTGCGGGCGGCGGACGGGGTCCTTCGCCGCGTGGCCAAACGTGAGCATCGCGTGCGGGACGAGCCGGGGATCGAGGTCGAGCGCGGCGACGACCACCTCCGGACAGAAGAGCGGGGCGCACATCCAGCCGCCATCAAGGCCGAGGCCGTACGCCGTGAGCAGCATATTCTGCGCGGCGGCGCCGAGGCTCTGCACCGCCATCGTGGTCTCCGCCTTCTGCCGCCCGGCGTCGGGATACGTGTCGAGGTCGTCGAGATAGAGGCAAAGCACGACGACGAGGGGCGCGCCGGTCAGCCGGTCGTGCGCCTTTTGCAGGCGCGTAGCGACGACCTCCTCCGCCTGACCGTCCAGGGTGAGCTGCTGGTCCCACGTCGCCGCCATTGCCGCAGCGAGCTTTTCCTTTGGCTCGGGGCGGGTGAGCACCGCGAAGCGCCACGGCTGCCGACCGTGCGGGGAGGGCGCCCAGCGGCCCGCTTCGAGGATCGCGCGCACCTGCTCGGGCGCGACCGGCTCCGGGGTGTACCAGCGGACAGACCGCCTGCCACGCATCAGACCCAGGACATCGAGACCCGGGCGCAGACCGGCGGTGAGATCGCCCCAGGCGGTAAACGTCTCCGGCTCAATGCGGATCAGGGGTAGCTCGTGGATCTGCATCATTCGGTACTG
The DNA here is from genome assembly GCA_013695265.1 of Chloroflexia bacterium. Classification (GTDB taxonomy): domain Bacteria; phylum Chloroflexota; class Chloroflexia; order Thermobaculales; family Thermobaculaceae; genus JACDAU01. The sequence goes on along the minus strand of JACDAU010000004.1, from coordinate 2,933 downwards.
CGGATACTTCTCGCGCAGCGCGGTCACGGCACGGGCGTGCTCCGGTTCCTCCGGCTCCAGGAGGCAGGCTGCACCCCGAATCATCAGGAAGGCCAGTCCTGACCAGTCCTCCGAGTACCGATCGATCACCACCGCGACGTGCGGGTTTTCGCGGATGTTGCGCACGCGCTTGAGGTTGCGCGGATCGGTGCTCTTTGGCTTCTCGTCGAGCGGCGTGTACAACAGCCCCCCCTCGTACACGAAGCAGAATGGCACAGCGAAGGGCTGCCCGTGCTTGTCGGCGGTGGCGAGCCGGCCCACGCGGGCGGCGGTGAGAAAGCTCGTCTGTTCCGGCGTCGGGCGGGCTGGGGCGGCTACCGGCGCAGTGATGGAATCACCTCGGTGGCGATGCGGCGTATCCCCTCCTGGTGCTCGAGGCCGGGGAAGTCGGTCACGAAGTCGGTAAAGCCCATCGCGCGGTGCTTCTCGTAAAAGGCGAGGAAGGCGTCAGGACTGCTGACCGCATCCATGCCGGCGACGTGCACCTGCCGACGGATCGTCGCGGGGTCGCGGCCCACCTCGCGGCATGCGGCATCGAGCATCCGCACCTTGCCCGGCAGGTCCTCGACGTGCGCGGCGGCATCCCACATATCGGCGTGTCGGGCGATGATACGGAGCATACGCTTCCCGATGCTGCCGACGAGGAGGGGGATGCGCGGCTGTTGCACGGGCTTGGGCTCGAACGCGGCGTTCTTGAGCTGGTAGTACGTGCCTGAATAGCTGGGACGCTTCTCGGTCTGCAGCAGCTCCAGTACCTGAACGGCCTCCTCAAAGCGGTCGACGCGCTCGCGGGCGGAGGGGAAGGGGTAGCCGTACATCTCGTGCTCTTCCTCGTGCCAGCCCGCGCCGAGGCCCAGGATGAGCCGGCCGTGGCTGATGTGATCGACGGTGACCGCCTGCTTCGCGAGCATCCCCGGATGGCGGTACGTGTTGCCGGTGACGAGGACGCCGATGCGCACGCGGGAGGTTTGTGCCGCGACGCCCGCGAGCACGCTCCACGCTTCCAGCATCTTGCCTTCAACGCCGTGCTTCGTGGACACGAAGTGATCGTGCGCCCAGGCGTGGTCGTAGCCCAGCTCATCGGCTAACTGAAACTCCGCGGCGGTGTCATCCCAGTCGTGATGGTGCTGGGCGAGAAACAGGCCAAAGGCTGGGGCGGTGGTCATGGGCGGTGCTCCTTGCGTTTCGGGCTTATGGGCTGCGGTGATGATACGACCTCCGGCTGCACGGTGGCGCATCGGTCATTCCGAGCCTCCGAGGAAACCGTGGTCGGGCGTACGGATCCCTCGCTGCGGCTCGGGATGCCTTCGCACGATGCAGGGTAATATCGTGAGAGTACGAGTCCGTGCTCAGTCCTCCAGAGGATACATCTTTTCGATCGCGATAGAGAGGACGACGCGCTGGTCGCGCACCATTGCCTCGTCGAACTCTTCCCAGTTTGGGTGCGGTGCGCTGGAGATGCCCTCGTAGACGTGCCGTAGCTCGGCCAGGGGGTTGTTCGCCAGGATAGTGCCGGTTCCCTCTATGACAAGGTACTCGTACCAGTTCTCGCCGAGGACGAGCATGGAGACGCGGGGGTCGCGCTGGATGTTGCGCGTCTTTGCGCGGTCTGCGGTGAGCGACACCTTCACCCAATTGTCGGTGTCGTAGAGATACGCGATGTTCGAGAGCTGGGGCCGGCCGTTCTGTTTCTGCGTCGTGAGCACGCCTCGGTGGTTCGCCCGCAGATACTCGGTGGCTTGTGCCCGGTTCATGACGTTGCCACCGCTTCGGTGCGATCCAGGTTGAGCTGCGGGATGACCTGCTTGCCGAACGCCTCGATGAACTCCGTCTGGTTGCGGCCGACGTTGTGGATGTACACCTCGTCGAAGCCCATGTCGAAGTAGTGCTGGACGTGCTCGCGGTGAACGTCGAGGTCGGCGGAGCAGAGCACGCGGCCTTTGAAGTTCTCGGGGCGGACGAGCTTCGCCATCGCCGCAAAGTCCTCGGGGGTGCGGATGTCCTGCTTCGGGAAGTTCATCCCGCCGTTCGGCCACTCGGTAACCGCCTGATCAAGCGCGGCCTGGTCGCTCTCCGCCCACGAGATGTGGATCTGGATGAGGCGGGGCATCGTGCTGGGGTCCTTGCCGGCCTCGCGCGCGCCCTTCTCGAATCGCTCCATCAGGCCGTGGATCTTCTCGTCCGCTGCGCCAACGGTGATGATGCCGTCGCAGAGGCGGCCAGTGCGCTGGCTCATGATCGGGCCGGCGGTGGCGACGTACACGGGGGGTGGTTTCTCCGGCATCGTGTAGAGCTTCGCGCTCTCCATCTTGATGTGCTCGCCGCGATACTTCACGACCTTGCCGGTAAAGAGCTTGTTGATGACCTCGATGGACTCGACGAGCTTGTTCAGGCGGGTGGGGGCCTCGGGCCAGTACTCGCCGAGGATGTGCTCGTTGAGCGCCTCGCCGGCGCCAAGCCCGAGGTAGAAGCGACCGGGGTACATCGCCTCCAACGTCGCCGCCGCTTGGGCCAGCACTGCCGGGTGATAGCGATAGCCGGGTGGTGTCACACCGGTGCCGAAGCGGAGCTTCGTCGTCGCGCCGAGGGCGCCCATCCAGGACCAGACAAAGGCGGAATGCCCCTGCGATGGCACCCAGGGGTGGAAGTGATCGGAGGCCATCACGGCGCCGAAACCGGCTTGCTCCGCCTGCTGGCTATAGCTGAGGAGATCGGTCGGGTGAAACTGCTCGAACGAAGCCGCGTAGCCAATCGTGCCCATCGCGCTTGCTTCCCTTCCCGTGATTGACGCTGGTTGCTGCCACCGTCACGTCTGTCTGTCGTGGCCGCCGACGCGGCTCAGATGGTCGCTGGTGGTCGAACCATTGAATCGAGTCCTCCCGGATCAGCGAAAG
>JACDAU010000003.1 GCA_013695265.1 Chloroflexia bacterium | reverse complement strand
TACGAGCTACTGTCGTTCGATCCGACGCGTCTATTATGCCGTGCGCGAATCACAAGTGCGGAGGAAGGGCTGCCAAATGTGTACGCGCCCCGCGACCTCGGACGCTTAAGACGTCAGCGTTACCTGGCGTCTGTGGTGCCGAGGCGGCTCAGGAGCCAGCACGGTCATGTCAGGTTCGCGAGGGAATATTTAAGGGCGACAACAGGGGGGCGTCACAACGGAGGAGCTACGCGACCATCTCATCTTGTGCCTGAAGCGCGAGCACCTCGGGTACTTGCAACCGTCCCACACCGATGCGCGAGTCGGCCATGCCATAGTACACATCAATGCACTCTCCGTTTCGTTCGTCCACTGCGGTCGGGAAGACAACGTTGTTAACGAGCCCTTGCGTTTCGCCCGTCGTCGTGGGAGCGAGTATCGGGCGTGATGAGCGATACAGGATCTTCCTTGGATCGTCGCGATCGAGTATCATCGCGCCCGCCGAATAATGGACGTTCGGTTGCAGGTCCACACCTTCGAGGATCTGACCGCTCACACCGTGGAAAACAAGCAGCCAGCCGTGACGAGTAAGCACTGGGGGGGTGCCTGCACCGACTTTGAGCGCCTGCCACTCCGCATCAGGTGTCGCGAGTAAGTTGTGGTTGTGAAAGAAGTTCAGACCCCGTAGCTTGCCGCGCCGCTCGACTGGCGAGTATGAGATCCACATGCTGGGACGCGTTTCCGTGATTCCGTCCGGCAGTACTGGATAGGACGGATGACCGGGAGCGGACATGTTGTAGTCGGGACGATGGATCATTACGAGCGACAACCGACCTTGCGGGTCCGGCAGCAGTTCGGGAAAGACCACCGCGTCCTTGTTGTGGTAAAAGTCGAACTCCGTCCCCTGCGACATTGCGAACTTGACAAGACCCAGCCGCTGCCACTTCATCAGGTCCGTCGAGATCGCCATGGCAATACGGGGGCCGAGTGGACCATATGCGGTGTACGTCATAACGTAGGTGTCCAGCGCCCGGACGAATGTGATGCGGGGATCCTCGCAACCGCCCGTTCGCGGATTGCGCTCGTACGACTCGGTCGGCTCCAGAGCATAGCCAAGACGTTCGACGCCGCAGGGATCCCCTCCTCCGTCGAACAGCACACGTGCTACGCCCACCCGTGAGAGGTTTTTATCCGCCACAACGCGGGGGAAGAGATACAGTTCTCCGTCGCGGCTGCGGGCTGACGCTGGGTTAAGCACACCCCACGATTCGTTTGGATCGCTCGAGTCGCCGTCCATGACGACCCCCAAGCGCTCGATATGGAATGGCAACTCCCGCTGGTCCGGCACGGTGACAAACTCCTGTTGTTGAGGCTGAAATATGGCGCGATGCATTTCCATTACCATTGTAATAAGGGTAAACTATCGATGGCCATAGTACCATCGTCCATCAACGTTTGTTGATAGGGGTACCATTGACGACCCAGACGTTGTTCCACCGTACTACGCAAGCAGGAGACCGCCGTGGGCATTCGGAACCGGATCAGGACGCACGTTGGGCGAAACCCGAACCCCATAACCGCGCATACACGCGAGGCGCACTCACGCCTCGCGGGTGCAAACGTCACTGTCAGCGTATGTCCCTACTGTGCGGTAGGCTGCTCGCAACTGATCTACACCAAGAATGGACGTATCATCGACATTGAGGGGAACTACGATAGTCCCATCTCCGGGGGCACTCTTTGCCCGAAAGGCGCGGCAACGTACGGCCTCGTCAACAACCCCGACCGCTTGACGACCGTCCGCTACCGGCCACCCCACGCCACCCAGTGGGAAGATCGCTCACTTGCGTGGTGCATGGAACGCATCGCGCAACTGGTCAAGCAGACCCGCGACGCTTCGTATGAGGAGACGGATACTAACGGCACGACCGTAAACCGTACGCTGGCGATCGGTCACCTCGGCGGCGCCACGCTCGATAATGAAGAGAACTACCTCATCAAGAAGTTGTGGACCGGCGGCCTCGGCATCGTCGCGGTCGAGAACCAGGCACGAATATGACACTCCAGCACGGTGCCCGGTCTGGGCGCCAGGTTGGGACGAGGCGGCGCCACCACTACGCAGCAAAGCCTCGCGGATAGTGACTGCATCGTCATCATGGGCTCGAACATGGCTGAGAACCATCCGGTCGGCTTTCGGTTCGTGATGAAAGCGAAGGAGAAGGGCGCAACCGTTATTCACGTCGACCCGCGTTTCACTCGCACCTCTGCGCTCGCGGATATGCATGTGCCCTTACGCGCGGGTAGCGACCTTGTCTTCCTTGGCGCGCTGATCAACTACGTCATTGAGCACGAGCGCTACTTCCGAGAGTACGTGGTGCACTACACGAACGCGCCTGTCATCATCGATCCTGGCTACCAGGACACTGAGGACCTCGCCGGTCTGTTCTCCGGCTGGAATCCGGAGAGTGGTACGTACGACACAACGACGTGGCAGTATGAAGGGCAACAGATCAGTCCGTCTGAGCCGAACTTGTCCCAGACAGAAGAGCCGCACGTCCAATCCGCTGGGGCGAGGCAGGTTCCCTCACGCCAGGATCCAACACTTCAGGATCCGATGTGTGTCTTCCAGCTCGTGAAGCGCCACTTCTCGCGCTACACGCCGGAGATCGTGGAGCAGAGTTGCGGTGTGTCGCGGGAGCTGTTTCTCAAGGTTGCGGAGGCCGTCGCCAGCAATTCGGGCCGGGAGCGGACCACCGCGTTTGCCTATGCGGTGGCATGGACGCAACACACGACCGGGACGCAGATGATCTCGGCCTGCGCGCTGCTGCAACTACTGCTTGGCAACATCGGCAGGCCGGGTGGCGGTATCCTCGCCCTGCGCGGACACGCAACGATCCAGGGATCCACGGATATACCGACGCTGTACAACATGCTGCCCAGTTACATGCCGATGCCCAACGCGACCTTGGCGCACGGTTCATTGCGCGAGTATCTCAAGGAAGAGCAGCCTGAGACCGGCTGGTGGCACCACCTGCCAAAGTATCTCATCAGCCTCCTCAAGGCGTGGTACGGCGACGCCGCGCAGCCGGAGAACGACTTCTGCTACGACCTCGTGCCAAAGATAAGCGACGATTACTCCTTCCAGGCGATGATCCCGATGATGCGCGATGGCACCCTGAAGGGACTCTTCTGCATGGGTCAGAATCCCGCCGTCGGTGGCCCGAACGCCGTCCTCGCACGCAAGGCGCTGGCGACGCTCGACTGGCTGGTTGTTCGCGACATACACGAGATCGAGACCGCCGCGTTTTGGCACGACGCCCCCGAGGTACACCGCGGACAGGTGCGACCCGAGGAGATTGGGACGGAGATTTTCTTAATGCCAGCCGCGCTTACGGCTGAGAAGGACGGCTGCTACACCAACACTCAGCGGCTTGTGCAATGGCACGACAAGGCGGTCGAGCCGCCGGGCGACGCACGCTCGGAGGCGTGGTTCATGTTCCATCTGGGCCGCCGACTTCGTGATCTGTACGCGGGAAACGACACACCACAGGGCCGACAGTTACAAGCGCTCTCCTGGGACTACCCGACGAAGGACGAGACGAACGACCCTGACCTTAACGTGGTACTCAAGGAGATCAACGGCTATACCGTCTCCGACCGAGTACCCGTGCGCGGGTTCACGGACCTCAGAGACGACGGTTCCACCGCGTGCGGTGCGTGGATCTACTCCGGCATTATGCCCGAGGAAGGAAGAAACCTCGCGAGGAGCCGCACGGGAGCTGAGGGCACTGCTCCGGACTGGGGCTTTGCGTGGCCCGCCAACCGGCGTATTCTATACAATCGCGCCTCGGCGGATCCCGAGGGACGTCCCTGGAGCGAGCGCAAGGCATACATTTGGTGGGATTCCGAGCACGGGGAATGGACCGGGCACGATGTGCCCGACTTCCCGGTGACGAAGCCACCTTCGTATCTGCCGCCGGAAGGCGCAATGGGGATCGACGCGCACGCGGGTGACTCGCCGTTTGTCATGATGGCCGACGGCAAGGGCTGGCTCTTCGCGGCATCTGGCCTCTTTGACGGCCCTCTGCCAGCCCACTATGAGCCGTTCGAGACGCTGGTGGGAAACGCGCTCTACCCGAAGCAGGCGCGAAACCCGGTCGCGCTGCCCTTCGACCGGCCCGACAACCCCTATCACGACGTGGATGATGCCCGTTTCCCATATGTGCTGACCACTTACCGGCTCACGGAGCACCACTGCGCCGGCGGCATGAGCCGCTGGCTGCCGTGGCTCGCGGAGCTGCAGCCGCACGGTTTCGTTGAGATTAGCCCCGAACTTGGGCGCGCGCTCGGGATCGACAATGGGGATCTGGTCGTCGTGTCCACCCTCCGAGGAGAGGCCGAGGCTCGTGCGCTCGTGACGAAGCGGATGCAGCCGATCACGGTGCAGGGACGAACCTTGCATCAGGTCGGGATGCCATGGCACTTCGGCTTTGGTGGTATCGCACAGGGCGGCATAGCGAATGACCTCAGTTCACTCGTCGAGGACCCCAACTCGCGCATCCACGAGGCCAAGTCCTTCACCTGCACCATTCGAAACGCGCGTTCGTGACGACGCACTGCCCAACATTTACGGCGAGGAGGACCAGCCGATGCCGGCAAAGGACTATTTCATGACGGCTCAGAGCGCGCCCACCTCTGACAAGAAACCCGTGGGGTTTCTGACTGACACCACCCTGTGCATCGGTTGCAAGGCGTGTGAGGTGGCGTGCAAACAGTGGAACAGCTTGCCGATGGACAACTTCGGCTTCACCGCCAGTTCATACGATAACACGCACGACCTTGGCGCAACGACCTGGCGACACGTCACTTTCGTCGAACAGTTCCCTGGTGAGGCGCGCCCGACATCCATGCCGCCGTTTCAGAGCAACTGGCTGATGATGAGCGACATCTGCAAGCACTGCGTAAACCCGCCATGCATGCAGGCCTGCCCTACTGGGGCTATCGTGATAACCGAGTACGGCACCGTCGTCATTCAGCAGGACGTATGCAATGGCTGCGGATACTGCGTGCCCGCCTGCCCCTTCGGGGTACCCGAACTCTCCACCCTTGACAACAAGGCGCACAAATGCACCCTTTGTTATGACCGCCTCGGGAGCAGCCTTGAGCCTGCCTGCTCCAAAGCCTGCCCTACCGATTCTATTCAGTTTGGCTATACAGACGAGCTCGCGCAGCGTGCACATCGCAGGGTCGACGAGTTGCGAGAGCGTGGCGTTGCCACTGCGTATGTATACGGGGATCAGCACACGGGCGGAACTGGCGGGATCGGTGGTTTGCGCGCCTCGTTCATACTCACCGCCCCATCGGAGCTGTACAACTTGCCCGCCGAACCCGAGCTGCCACAGCGCAAGTCCGTCCCCGGCTATCTCAGCACACTTGCTGCCTCGGCTGCGTTTGGTGTGATGATGGTGCTCTGCCTTAAAAAGTAGCCGCTGACTGCCTGGAGGGCAGCGGCTTGTCGTGTCCCGCAATCATTGCTCCCGTGCCTCCCTTCAGACGGCGTGCGTACGAGCAACGGGGAGCGCTCTCGGCAGCATGCTCACGCCTGCGGCATTCATCGGCCTGGCAAACAAGTAGCCCTGCGCCAGGTCGCAGCCCAGATCGGAGAGCTGGCTTAATTGATCGCAAGTCTCTACCCCCTCGGCAGTCACCTGCATCCCGAGCGTATGTGCCAGCGTGATGACGGCGTTTACGATAGCCCCGTCCTCGGCGTCCCTGCCCAGCGAGCTCACAAAGCTCTTGTCAATCTTCAGCGTATCCACCTGGAAACGCTTGAGATAGGACAGCGATGAGTACCCGGTTCCGAAGTCGTCAATCGCGAGTTGTACGCCCAGCTCCTTGAGCCGTCGCAGCGTCGTGATGTTCACCTCTGCCTCCTCCATCACGACCGTTTCCGTTATCTCCAACATGAGCCTGGCGGGATCGACTTCCGCAGACGCCAGCGCTCTAGCGATCTCGCTTGTCAAGGTCGGATTCGCAAACTGCCGCGCTGACAAGTTCACGGACACCGAGACAGGAGGCTCCCACGGACGGGCGTCTTGCCACTCTCGCATCTGGCGGCACACTTCCTCAATGATCCAGCGTCCGATCGACAGGATGAGCCCGGTCTCCTCCGCGAGCGGAATGAAATCGGCAGGCTCGACGAGCCCACGCACGGGATGCCGCCAACGCACCAGCGCCTCTACCCCACAAACCACGCCAGTTCTGAGGCTCACGGTGGGCTGGTATTCAAGCACCAGTTCCCGGCGCTCCACCGCATGGCGAAGGTCATTTTCCAGGGCAAGCCGCCTTTGCGCGCGCACATTCATACTGGGATCGAACACCTCACAGCACGCCCGTCCCCGCTCCTTGGCCCGATACATCGCCAGATCGGCGTCACGCATCAGGTCTGCCGGCGCCTCGTGGTGGGAATGCTTGATGGCGATGCCGATACTGGTCGTAATGAAGACCTCGTGGCCGTCGACCCGGAACGGTTTCTGTAGCGAATGGGTCAGCCGATCCGAGATTCGCAGTGCCTCTCCTGCACTTGTGTTGGCTTCCAGTAGGATGGTGAACTCGTCACCACCGAGTCGCGCCACTGTGTCGTCGGGGCGCAAACACTCGCCGAGCCGCGCCGCCACCGCTTGGAGAAGATGGTCTCCCACCTCGTGCCCGAGGCTGTCGTTGACTACCTTGAATCGATCAAGGTCGAGGAAGAGCACCGCGATAGTGCCATCGTCCCGCCCCGAGCGCAATAGCGCATGCTGCACCCGATCAAGGAAGAGTGCCCGATTGGGCAGGCCAGTCAGGGAATCGTGAAATGCCTGGTGCGCGAGCTGCTCCTCCAGAGCCTTGCGCTCGCTGATGTCCATCATCGACCCGATCATTCGCGTTGGCCTGCCACTCGCGTCTTTCACCAGATATCCGCGATCGATCAGCGTCGCGAACGTGCCATCGTTGCGGCGGAACCGATACTCGTCGCTCCACACGTCGAGTGCTCTCGCAATTGACGCATTTATGCCCTGAACCACCCGGTCCCGCTCTGCAGGATGGATGCGTTCCTCCCACCAGTCGCCACCGCGCACCTCATCAACTGCGTAGCCAAACATGCTCTCAATCGCACCGGTCCAGGTCAAGCCACCCGTGATGAGGTCAGAATCCCAAATTACGTCGGTGGTGGCGCGTGCCACAAACTGATAGCGCTCCTCGCTACGCCGTAGCGCCTCGGCGTCTGCCTCCAGGCGCTCAATCAGATGCGCGTTCTCGATCGCGACCGCTGCCTGATCGGCCAGAGTGCACAGCATGTGCAGGTCCACTGGGGTGAACTGCCGCAGGCCAAGCTTCGAAAGACTGATGACACCCACGACTCGCTCGTCGTACTTCATCGGCACAATCATCATAGACTCGTCGATAAAGTCGCTCCCAGCGACATGCTCTCCGCGCGGGTCGTTCTCGGCGTCGTCGAGCAGTACCGCCTCGCCGTGCTGGGCGACCCATCCGGTTATTCCCCGGCCAACCTCGATGATGAACTCAGTGGTGGTCTCGTCGCTGTACTCCTGGTGTTCCGCACGGAGCGCTGCTGGAATAAGGAGTCCACCCTGACATAAGTATATGCGGCATGCCTCATAGTCCACAAGCTGACGGAGTTCCTCGACAATCGCGAGCCGTATCGATCCAGGGTCATTCATTCGGTTGAGCCGGCCAGCTATTGCCTGGATGACGCTCAGTCGATCCGCGTAGCGTGCAAGGTGGTCGTACAACTCGAAGTTGCGAATCGCCAGAGCCGACTGAGCGGCCATAGTGCCAAGAGTTTCCAGGGCGTCGGACGGCACATGTTCTGGCGCGGAGTATCCAATGAAAACAGCGCCCACGGTGCGATCATCAAGGCAAAGCGGAGCGCATACATACGATGATACGCCGTAGAGTCGCCAGAGGTGTTGGAGCCCGCGCGAGTTCTCTTCGTATCGCTGTTCAATCTCAGCCTGCCCTGACGCCAGCACCGAACCGAGGATGCCGGTGCTCAGTGGGAGTTCCTGCGCTCGGCTTTCGAGGTCGGGAAAGCCTATGGAGGCCCGAAGCTGCCCGTGCGTTCCCTGTTTGTTGAGGAGATACAGCGCCGCCATCTCGCCGGAGACAAGGTCCATGGAGGTTCGAAGAATTGACTCGAACATCCGCGTGGCGTCGAACGAGGGAACGGATTCAGGTGCCGCAACCTGCGGCGAGTCTGTCGCAAATGGCGAGGGGCGCTGCTCGCCGATCGCGGTGCGCTCGATCATCTCGGTAGCCTGGTCGGCAAAGGACTCCAGGTCGGAAGCGGCCAGTGTCAGCATCTCGGGATTACACTGCGGCTTGATCGCAGCAAAAAGTCCGAGTTCCACACCAGTACGTCCGACAAGGCGCACGACAAGTAGATGGCCGGTGTGCGGCTCCCGAGGTGGGTCCATCAATCTGGAGCGGCGCTCTTTCGCTGGCGTGCTCGCCTCGATCTGCGCATTCGCGAGCGGGATAATATACACACCCGCAGTGCGGTACTGCTCGCAAATCAGAGACTCCCACGCGGTGGGGTCACCCGTCGTATCAGGACCGTCATCACCAGGATGTACGCTGACTACAACCAAATGCCCTCCGCCCACCTGATGTAACAGAAGGCTCAGGGCCGTGAGGCCGCAGCGTTGCATGGCCGCCAGCGCGTTTCGATGCAGCCCGGCAGTCAGTGTGAAGTCCGGTTTCGGCATGGTTACGCCGACGCTGGGCGGAGTAGTGTTCTCACTGGAATGTGCAGCGGAGGAAGGCAAAGATTCAAGTACCCCCAGTCGCCCAACGGTTATACTTCTGTATCAATAGATAAAGCGAGTATCAGTGATATATGCCGCCAGAACTATAGCCTATTGGTCCCACGCCTGCGTAGTGCAAACAGCGGCTGCTTATAGAGTACCACCGACACTCATTGAGAACTAGAGGTCGAAGGGATCGGACATGACTTACAAGCGGGTATGGCAGTCTCCAAAGCGAGGTGGGAGATCCGCATCTGACGAGAGCGCGGAGAGCTACTACGGCGTCGCGCCGATTCACAAGCCACACTGGAAATGGCTCATCATCGCCTACTTTTACCTGGGTGGCATTTCTGGCTTGAGCTACGTAATCGCAGAGATCGCCGAAGTAGCTGGTGGGGCTCAGAACCGAGCCATCACAAGAGCAGGCCGGTACATCTCGTTTGGGACGCTCCTGCCGTGTCCCGTACTGCTGGTCTTCGACCTCGGGCGGCCAGAGCGATTCCTCAACATGTTGCGCGTCTTCAAGCTGCGCTCACCGATGTCAGTGGGCACTTGGGTCCTCGTGGTCTTCAGCGGGTTTTGCACCTGGGCTGCACTCGTGCAGGCAGCGCAGGACGAACTGCTGAACTGGTTTGGTGCGTGGACTTATGCCATCAAGGCGGTGCCAGCGCGCTGGGTCGGTGTGATGGGTGCGCCCTTCGGCTTTCTGCTCGGCGGTTACACCGGCGTTCTGCTCGCGGCAACGGCTGTCCCGCTCTGGACGAGGAACGCCCTGCTGATGGGTCCACTCTTCCTCGCCTCTTCCGCTTCCAATTCGACCGCTGCGCTGACGCTAGCCCTTTCCCTCAGCAAGGCACCACACCGGGCCGTCGCCCGGCTTGAGCGGTTAGAGGTCTTTTCGCTGGTAACCGAGCTCGGACTGCTTTCCCTCAACCGCAAGCGGCTCGGATCGACTATTGGTCGCCCACTAAGTGCCGGAAGCACTGGGCGGCTGTATCGCTTCGGGGTTCATGGCGTTGGAATCATTGCTCCGCTTGTGCTAACAGCCGTACCCATGATGACTGGAC
>JACDAU010000533.1 GCA_013695265.1 Chloroflexia bacterium | reverse complement strand
TGGCAGCGGCGATGATCTGCTCCACGCTGCGGCCATGGGAGTGCTCCCGGAGTTGTTGCGAGGTGCCGAAAAGCACGTTCACCCCGTGCGCTCCCGTCGCCACTGCGCGCCGTGCATCCTCCATGGTGCAGCGGCAGTGGACGAGCACCCGTGCGCGCAGGCCCAGCCCGGCGATCATACGGGCATCGTCAAAGGAGCACGGTGAGGCGCTCGGGTTCGTCAGCTCGATGTACTCAACGCCGAAGGCGTCGAGGGAGAGGGCGATCTCGCGCTTCTGCGCTTTGGTGAAGTGTGCACGCGCGAACTGCTCGCCTTCGCGCAAGGTGGAATCAACGATCTTGAGGTCGTGCAGCGCCATAGTCGTCTCCCTTCACCGTCCGTTTCATGCCGGCTCTGGGTGCTGGGGACAACAAAAAACCCTCGCTGCCCAACACCTGCGTTGGGGACGAGAGCCTGACGCTCGTGGTACAACCCCACTTTGCCACCACCTCGCGGGGACGACCTTGAGAAGTACGCCGCCATTCCCCGCGTTGCGGGTTTGGCTTGATACTCCAGCCCGGATAACGGAGGCTGACTCCGGCGGATCCTACTGACGCCTGACCGGTGACGGCCATCGAGGTTCAGTCCGCAGCTCGGGGGACTTCTTCGCCGGGTATCGGAGCGCCGCTTCTCAGCCCGCGCGGCTCTCTGTGCTCGTACTTCCCGGGTACTCTTCCCCGTCAACGCCGATGCGCTGTTCGGTTGTTGCGCCGAGTGTAGCAGGTCAATGCGCCGCCGTCAAGCGATTCATGTATGTAAAATGGAGCACACCAGTTTCGACTCCCAGCGAAATCGCAATGCGGCGGCTGACCGTAAGCCTGCATCAGCTCCATACGCCATCCGCTTGAACCATACTGCATGTCATGCTGAGCCGCAGCGAAGCATCCATCACCCAGACCACGGATTCCTCTCGGGCTTCGCATGACATGAGCACCACCGTTCAGCCGGAGGCCATATCAGCCATCGATATTGGACGATCTAACGATAGGTGAACGAGCCAAGCACCTCGCCGTTCTCCGCACTGACCACGACGTTCAACTCGTGATTGACGGGACGCGTCTCCAGCGGCACTCCTTCACCACGCTTGATATACGGGTTGTCTTCCTCAGGCGCCGGGCCACTGCCATAGATAGTGACACCTTCATGGGACACAATCCATACCGGCACTTTGGTGAACTTCCTGCCGACGCCCAGTCCCTTGGCCTCCAGTACCGCTGCCCATTGCTCCCGATGGTCGAACGACATCAGTTCATAGCGCGCACTTGGTTTGGTGGTACCCTCGTACGGTGAGCCGAAGGGATGTGTGCCCGCCTTGAGCAGTGCCGCCTCACGGCTGACTCTTGGTGGCGCACTCGGCTTGTCGTAGGACATGCCACTGCTGGGTTCACCGGGTATCCAGGTGGGGACACCCACTATCGGAGTGGCTACTCCCTCGGTTCCGGCGTGAGCCGACCCTGGTCCAGCCGAGATCTCGGACCGCGGTGCGCGAGCAAGCACTACGACCGCCAGTACGACGCACACGACGGTGAGGACACCTGTCGCTATTCCCACCCGCCACTGCTGCGACCATCTGGGCATCAGCGGTACCTTCCCCTCGCTAGCTTACCAGTCTTCTGAAACAGAAACGGTCGGCGTGCTCAAAAAGTTCCCACTATCGGCTGTTCCAGACACCGAAGCTGGACTCCCACCTGCACAGCAGGTTCATAACGGAACTCGCGCCTCCTGGTTTTGTGGCGCCCTCAAGCCGTAGGCGTTCTGTCCAGACTTGTGGTGGAGGACAGTCATGTGTGTCAGGATACTCCTGTCAGCATCACACGGAAAACATGGAAGGAACCTTCGATGGCGATAGCGACACCGCCGATCACGGAAGGTCTGGAACAACTCCTGGATCGCCTGACGAGAATCACCGAGGTGGCTCTCGTGTTTGCTGCGGAGTCAGACAACGATGCGACGCATGTCATCGTCTTCCTCACGACCCCTGACCGGGCGCCAGAGTACCAGGTCTACGAGGCGGAGTTAGCGGTTTCCTCGCTCTTGCCCGATTGGCCGTTCGATCTTTCGGTGCTGTACCAGACCGACACCTTGGCTGCGGGACTTGAGGGTATTCTGCCTTCTGGCAGCAGGCTATATTTCGACCGCAGCGGCTAGATGCCCAACCGAGAACAGCACCTGACTCAGGCCAGGCGCAATGAGACGCTTGTAGACGAGTTGCAGCAGCCAGGGTCAGATGGCTATCCAGACTGGTGCACAACCATTGCATTCTATGCTGTTGTTCACTACGTTGAAGCGTACCTTGCGGCAGATAGGCACTCGGCCGATCATAAGGCCCGCAATGCGTACCTTGGTGCCGAACTGCCACTTCTTTGGCCCAATTACCGAGCCTTGATGAATGCCAGTCAGCGGTCTCGCTATTTTCTTACGTGGCGCTCCGAAGAGCTTGTACCCGCCCTTGAGGATCTGCGCGTTATTCGCACGTACCCGGCCCATCAGCGTGGGTGGTGATACGCAGTCCCCTTGAGCCCTTGTCATGTCATCCCGTTCGCAGCCTCCAGGTAGGTTCTGAGCCGCCGGGAAGTATCCGTAGCCCGGACCACGGATTCCTCGCGAGCTCGGAATGACAGAAGCCCTACCATTTACAGCGGTGAGCGCGAAGATTGTACCTCCAAAATGACGGGGGCCAGCTGCGGCCCGCGGGCAGGCACGGAGACCTGCACCTACCCGGCTCAAGGGTGGCGCCTCCCCGTAGGCGGCGCTTGTTGCACCAGTCGCGTGGCGGGGCTGGGGCGGCTTATTACCGCCGCGCGTGCCGGAGGGGGTACTCCAGGCTGTCGGCCAGGGCAAGCCAGCTCGCCTCGATGATGTTCGTCGAGGAGCCGACCGTGTTCCACGTCGTCTCACCGTCGCCGGACTGTATCCACACCCTCGGCGTCGCCGCCGAGCCAGCATCGCCGTCCAGGATGCGCACCTTGTAGTCGGTCAGGACGACCTGCGCCAACTGAGGATACGACGGGAGGAGCGCCTTGCGCATCGCCCGGTCCAGCGCGTTGACCGGCCCATCGCCGTCCGCTGCGGTGTGCATGATGTCGTCGCCCACCCGAAGCTTCACCGTCGCCTCCGAGAGAAAGTCCCCGCCGCCGCGCACCTCGGACACCGCCATAAAGTCGAGCAGGCGGAACGGGGGCTGATACTCCGGCTGGGCACGGAGGACGAGCAACTCGAACGACGCCTCGGCGTCCTCGAACTGGAACCCCTCACTCTCCAGCCGCTTTACCTCCTCGACGACGTGCCGGACGCGGTCGCCAGACGCCTCGTGGTCGATGCCGAACTGCGCCATCTTGTGCAGCACGTTCGACCGGCCACCCAGCTCGGACATCATGATCCGCCGCGCGTTGCCGACGGTTTCGGGCGGCAGGTGTTCGTATGTGCCCGGCGCTTTGGTGACGGCGTTGACGTGCAGGCCTGCCTTGTGGGTGAACGCCTTCGCCCCCACGTACGGCAGGCGCGTGTCGTGGACCATGTTCGCGACCTCCGCGAAGTAGTGCGAAACCGCAGTAAGCTCGCGCAGCCGTTCCGCGCCCAGCACCTCCCGGTCGTACTTCAGCTCGAGGTTCGCGATAATGGAGCAGAGGTTCGCGTTGCCGGTGCGTTCACCGTACCCGTTGATCGTCCCCTGAACGTGCGTCGCGCCCGCCTGTACGCCAGCGAGCGTGTTCGCGACCGCGAGATCGGCGTCGTTATGCGTGTGGATGCCGACCTCGCACGCCACCGACCCCACCACCCGCTGCACCGCCGCCGCCAGATCCTCCGGCAGCGCGCCGCCGTTCGTATCGCAGAGCACCACGACCGCCGCGCCTGCCTCGGCTGCGGCGCGGACACACGCCATGGCGTACTCCGGGTTCTCGCGATAGCCGTCGAAGAAGTGCTCCGCATCGTAGATCGTCTCACGTCCCTGCCGTCGGCACCACGCGACGGACTCCGCGATCATCGCCACATTCTCGGCGAGTTCGGTATTGAGCACAACGCGAACCTGCATCTCCGACGCCTTGCCGACGAGCGTCACCACCGGCGTGTCAGCTTCGATCAGCAGCGCGAGGTTGGGATCGCTCTCCGTGACGCCGCCCGCCCGCCGCGTCGAGCCGAACGCCGCAAGACGCGCGTTCGCGAACGGCAAGTCCCGCGCCCGAGCAAAGAACTCAACGTCCTTTGGGTTCGAGCCAGGCCAGCCGCCTTCGATGTAGTGGACGCCGAACGCATCGAGCTTGCGCGCGAGCTTCAGCTTGTCCTCGACCGTGAAGGATATGCCCTCCATCTGCGAGCCGTCGCGGAGCGTGGTGTCGTATACCTTGATCTGCCTCACAATGCCTCCAGTTGACCAGCGGGTGGATGTTGGGATCTCAGTGGGCCTCCACGCATCACGCTGCGGAGTCCTCTATGGACGCGGCCACAACGTCACCCATCTGGCTGGTTGATATGGCCGAGCCGTCACGGACCACGTCGCTCGTCGCCCGCCGCTCGGCGAGGGCAAGGGCGACGGCGCGCTCGACCGTTGTTGCCTCCTCTTCCAGCCCCAGCGAGGAGCGCAGAAGCATCGCGGCGCTGAGGATAGCAGCGGTCGGGTTCGCGATCCCCTTGCCGGCGATATCCGGTGCGGAGCCGTGGATCGGCTCGTAGAAGCCGAGCCGGCGCCCGTGCTCGTCCGCTTCCGGGCCGAGGCTCGCTGAGGGCAGCAGACCGATCGACCCGGTCAGTTGCGCTGCCTCGTCGGTCAGGATGTCACCAAACATGTTCTCGGTCACGATCACGTCGAAGCGCTTTGGCTCGCGCATCAGCAGCATCGCCATCGCGT
>JACDAU010000529.1 GCA_013695265.1 Chloroflexia bacterium | reverse complement strand
GGTGTTAGATTGTCGCTACCAAACCCGAACCAACAAAGTACCGCTACAGCGGTGGGCGCTGACTCCGAGCCGGTCAGGGTCAGTTTCTGTGCCACCCGTGCGTCGCGACCCGCCCGCTGAAGCGGTGAACGGGTTCAAGCTGATTGCGTATTACGCGCACGCAGTTGGGGGTCGCGGAAGTGGTCGCGCGGGGCGGTGATTCAACCCTCTACATGTTAATAGGAGTTGAGACGGTTCGGTTGGGCACATTTTCGAGGTCTCTTACGAAATTCTAACCTTTGGGGTACAGCGGTGAGCAAGAGCGTTGAGTCTGCACATCGGCCAGAGGGCGGGCAGGCACGGAGACCTGCCCCTACCCGGTCCGCGGGCGGCCACGGAGAACCGCCCCTACCTGGCTCATCCTTGATGCGCACTGCTGTGGGTACAGCGGTGAACAGAGGGATCAATGCTTCCGCCCACGGCTGTAGAGGCGTTCAATTGAACGCCCACAGGCTGAGGGTCGGGACGGAGACCTGTGCCTACGGGCGGGGTGAAGCGAAGCCGCCGGGCCGTGGACGCAGCAGGGGTATGGTATCTTATGTTTTCAGGACGTTCAATGCGGGGGAGGAGCGTAGAAGCCGTGCCGCGTATCTTCGACAACATCGATTACAAGCTGCTGCCCGCCCTTCGGCGAACACTGGACGACGCCTATCGGGCGGACTTTTGCGTGGGGTACTTCAACCTGCGCGGGTGGAAAAGCATCGACGGCTTTCTGGAGGGGTGGGGCCCGGCGGACGGTGCTTGTTGCCGTCTGCTGGTGGGCATGCAGCGGCTGCCGGTGGACGAACTGCGGGCGAAGATCGGCCTCCTGCCCGACGATGGCATGGACAACCAGACGGCGATCCGCCTGAAAGGGAGGATGGCTGAGGAGTTCCGCCGTCAGCTCACCATCGGCGCACCGACACGGGCCGACCGCGAGGGGCTGCTGCGCCTGAAGGGTCAGTTGGAATCGGGAAAGCTCGTGGTCAAGCTCTACGTGGCCCATCCGCTCCACGCGAAGCTGTACCTGGCACACAAGCGCAACGAGGACCAGCCGCGCGTCGGGTACCTCGGCAGCAGCAACCTGACGTTCTCCGGGCTTTCCGGCCAGGGGGAGCTCAACGTGGACGTGGTGGAGCACGACGCGACGGGGAAGATTGCAGAATGGTTCGAGGAGCGGTGGCGTAACCGCTGGTGCCTGGACATCACGAAAGAGCTGGCGGCGATCATCGGCGAGAGCTGGGTCACGCCGGTGAGCCCGCACGAGATCTACATCAAGATGGCGTACCATCTCTCACAGGAGGCGCGCGCGGGCATCGCCGAAACGGGGCTGCCGAACGACCTCAAGGAGCGGCTGTTCGCGTTCCAGGCCGCCGCAGTGAAGATTGCCGCCCGCCACCTGAACACCCGCGGCGGCGTGCTGATCGGCGATGTTGTGGGCCTCGGCAAGACGCTGATGGCGACCGCGCTGGCGCGTATCCGGCAGGACGACTACGGCGACCGCACGCTTATTCTGTGCCCGAAGAACCTTGTTGGGATGTGGCAGGACTACGTTCACGAGTACGACCTGAACGCGCGGGTGCTCTCGATCACGCGGGTCGCGAACGAGCTGCCGGGCATGAAGCGCTACCGGCTCGTGATCATCGATGAGAGCCACAACCTCCGCAACCGCGAGGGACAGCGCTACCGGATTATCCAGGAGTACATCGGACAGAACGACAGCAAGGTCGTCATGCTCTCGGCGACGCCGTACAACAAAAGCTACGGCGACCTCGCGGCGCAGCTCCGGCTCTTCGTGGACGAGGGCGAGGACCTGGGCATCCGGCCGGAGCGGCTACTGCGGGAGATGGGGGAGCTCCAGTTCAACGCGAAGCACCAGGCGCGCCCCACCTCTCTCGCCGCGTTCGAGAAGAGCGAGTATCCCGACGACTGGCGCGAGCTGATGCGGCTGTACATGGTGCGGCGCACGCGCAGTTTCATCCTGGAGAACTACGCCGAGCAGGACGAGAATGGCCGTCGCTACCTGCCCCTGGCGGATGGCACGCCCTCGTATTTCCCGGCGCGCGTGCCGAGAACGCTGATGTTCGCGGTGGACGAGCGGGACACAGACGACCAGTACGCGCGGCTGTATTCGGCCCCGGTCGTGGAAGCGATCAACAGCTTGAACCTGCCGCGATACGGCCTCGGCAACTACGCGCGCGACACCACGAAAACCAAGCCGGGCAAAGGGGAGCTGGCGCAACTGGAGAACCTGGGGCGCGCGGGCAAGCGGCTTATGGGCTTCTGCCGCACGAACCTGTTCAAGCGGCTGGAGAGCGGCGGCCCGGCGTTTCTTCAGAGCGTTGAGCGGCACCTGCTGCGCAACTACTTGTTCATCCACGCGATCGAGCAGGGGCTGCCCCTCCCACTTGGCACGCAGGACGTGGAGCTGCTGGACTCGGGCATCTCGGACCGCGACGACGCTATCCCGGACTACGAGCTGGATGAGGAGTCGCCGGGGGGCGGCGATCTGGAGGCCGGTGTGATGGGCGCGGACATGGGTAGGGGCGTTCAATTGAACGCCCGTACAGCCGACGCCCGTACAGTGGGTGACGCTGTGTGGCGGGAACGCGCCGCGTGGGTGTACGCGGATTATGGGACAAGGTATGCGTCGCGCTTCAAGTGGCTGCGTCCTGACCTCTTCGACGCGAGCCTGCTTCGCGACTTGCGCCGGGACGCTGATATCCTCGCCGGCGTGCTGGACTTCTGCGGTGTGTGGGACGCCGCGCGGGATAACAAGCTCCGGGCGCTGGAGGTCCTGCTCGTGCAGCAGCATCCGACGGCAAAGGTGCTGATCTTCACGCAGTTCGCGGACACGGTGGGCTACCTGACGGCGCAGCTCAAGGCGCGGGGCATCGGGGCGCTGGAGGGAGTGACCGGCAGCTCGGAGAACCCGACCGCGCTGGCGCATCGGTTCAGCCCTGCGAGCAACGGGAAGCGGGGGGAGATCGGACCGGAGCGGGACCTGCGGGTAATGATCGCGACGGACGTGCTCAGCGAGGGCCAGAACCTGCAGGACTGCCACATCATCGTGAACTACGACCTGCCGTGGGCGATCATCCGCCTGGTGCAGCGCGCGGGCCGGGTGGACCGCATCGGCCAGGCGGCGACGGAGATCTTCTGCTACAGCTTTTTGCCCGCCG
>JACDAU010000331.1 GCA_013695265.1 Chloroflexia bacterium | reverse complement strand
GACACCCAGTACACCGCTGGCTGGTTCACGAAGATGGTGGACCGACTCGGGATGCCGTGGGTGGGCACACTTGCCGCGAACACGGCGGTGGTGTGGCGGGGGCAAAGGCAATCGGTGTCCGAGTTGGGGGAGCGTCTGCACCTGCGGTGGCGCGGACTCTTGGGACTGCGGGCGGTCGCTGTGCGGGTGTACGCCCCGAGCTATGGCGAGCTCCGGTTGGTCGTGACAGGAAACCGTCACGGCAACTACGAGTATCTTGCCACGAACGAACTCGGGGCGGACCTAACTCGCGCAGCGGGTTCGCGTAAGCGCCGAGCGAAGGCTCGGAAGACGGCGCTGGTGCGAAGGAAGCGCAGCCGCTGGAGCGTCGAGACGATCTTCCGAGACAGCAAGCAATACGCAGGGATGGGAGCGTGCCAGGCGAGGGTGGATCAGGCGATGGTGCGGCATGTCGCGCTCGTGTTGGTTGCGTTCGTCGTGCTGCCGATGTTGCGGGCGAACCCGCAGGAGAGCATAGCAGCGGTGAAGGAGCGGTGGCAACTGCGAGTGATGCACGCAGGGACGCCACCCCCCAACCGCTCAGATCTTGCCCCCCAGAACTCAGGGCTACCGCGTAACTCCTGTCAACTGAACGACCGCGCAACCCGACTACCACGCCCGTACAACCGCTGCACGAGCTGCCGTGGAGATCCGTGCTTACGACCATAGTCTCGCGGCCTCCTCTGCCACGTACCGCCCCACACCGTCGCCGATATCGTTCCCTAAGACCTTATGGGTCCTCGACCACTTAGCGGCTTCCTTACCACACACTACAACCCATCGATAATCCGGGCTGAAAGTGTGAGGCGGTCGTCATGACATGTTGCATCTCCATATCGCTTCCGATATTGTTCAACGAAGCTACCCTTTCCTATCGATCCTGCGTGCAGCAGAGTGCTCAGATGGTACTGGCAAAATACTGCCCCTTCCTGTTCCCGCTTCAGGCCGACGGTGCCAGCCCCCGTGCCATCGCTCGGATATAGCTCGCTGTGCATCCACAGCAACCTCCAATCAGGCCCACACCCTCCTGCCTGGCCGCGCGTGCGAAGTCTTCGAACCGCGAGCGCGAGACCTGTATCGTCTCCAGCTCATCAGGAAACTCCGGCGCCTTGGTAAAAGCAGGTATCTCGTCCGTGGTGCGGAATGCCGCCGGCTGCGCCGCCACCGGCACGTCCACCGCTGCACGCATCTCTCGCACGACAGGCAGCATGCGATCTGGCTCCTGCTCACAGTTCACCCCTACGACGTGTGCCCCTGCCTCCGCCATAGCCCTCGCGCATTCGGCGGGGGAGTGCCCGTCGCCGCTCGCACGGGTTGTCGGCCGGAAACTCATCGTGGCCACCACCGGCAGACCGCTCTCGCGCGCGCACTCCAAGGCCAACAGCATCTCATCGAGCCGGAAGAACGTCTCGAGGATCAGAAAGTCCACGCCCGCGCTTCTGAGCATCCTGATCTGCTCGGCCAGTAAGTCTCTGGCGTGGCTCGCCGCCGCAGATCCCTCCCGCTCGAAGAGTTGGGTGCGGGCGACGGAGCCCGCCACAAGCGCGGCCTCAGCCGCCACCTCCCGCGCGATGCGCACCGCGGCTTCGTTGATCTCTTCCGTCTGCGCGCCATAACCCGCCCGTGTCAACTTCTCCCGCGTCGCAAAGAACGTGAGCGCCTGCAACACTTGTGAGCCGGCGAGCAGGAACTCCTCGTGGAGGCCGCGCAGCGCCTGCGGGTGCTCCACCGCTACCTCCGGCGTAAACTGACCGCTGCCACGACCGGTGCCAACGGTCTCGCGCTCAGAGCCGCTGTCGACATAGCCACGCCGCTCGAGTTCTATAAGGTACCCGCCGTCACCTAGCACGACACCCTGCCGCTCGATGCGCTCCAGAATCCCTTCGGGCATGTTGTGCTCCTTCGTCGCTTGCGTTGAGTCCTTCAGTATTAACACCCAGGTCCGAACGAAGTACTGCAATCAACAGGACACGCGGCTTAGCACTCCGTGACCGTTGTCTGTTCCTTAGAATGTACTCGTCAGATCCTGAGTCCGGCCGGTTCGCGCGGCGAGATACCCCTTCTCGATGATCTCCACGACGTGGGCGGCGTGCTCACCCGACGCCTCCGGTCGTTTCCCATCCAGGATGCACTCCACACAATGCATGATGTCCGCGTAGACATGCGGCTCGGGGATCGACGCATGGGCCTGCGTGACATACGGCAGCCCGGTGACCGCGTCCTCGATCTCAGCTCTCCCGGAATCGCCGATCTCGGGCAACGGCTGCTTACTAGAGACGTGCAACTTCGTTGGGTGACCGCTGAGCGGCTCGATCTCGAGGGTCTCGATTGCGCCTTCCGATCCATAGATGCCCATCGAGCCCCACTGGACGAGCCGGCCGGTCGCCGCGCTGTGCCCGCCCACGACGGCGAACGTCGCCCCTCCGAAGTCGAGCATAACCAGCGTGTTGTCGTCCAC
>JACDAU010000505.1 GCA_013695265.1 Chloroflexia bacterium | reverse complement strand
CCTTAGGCCTAGCACCTGATGCCTAGAATCGCTATGCTGCTGTCGCGAGTGCGGGTTGAGGAGAAGCTGCTGCTCAACGCGTTCGCCCAGCGCGGGGTCGAGGTAGAGCGCATTGATGACCGGGAGGTTGTCTTTGAGCTTGGCGAGCCTGCGCTAATGTGCGACGTCGTGCTGGAGCGCGCCATCAACCACTCGCGCGCACTCTCCGCGCTACGCATCTTCAATGACTGGGGCGTGCGCACCGTGAATACGTTCCAGGTCGCGGCGGTGTGCGGCAACAAGCTGGAGACCTCAACCGCGCTCGTGCGCCATGGTGTCCGCACGCCGCGCACGCTCGTCGCCTTCACGCCCGAGTCGGCGCTGGAGGCGATAGATCGCCTCGGGTATCCGGTCGTGCTCAAGCCCACGATCGGCTCGTGGGGGCGACTGATCTCGCTGGTAAGCGACCGCTATGCGGCGGAGGCGATACTGGAGCACAAAGAAATACTCGGCTCCTTCCATCACTCTATCTTCTATATACAGGAATATATCGAGAAGCCCGACCGCGACATCCGAGCGTTCGTCGTCGGTGATGAGACCATCGCGGCGATCTACCGGCACTCAGGCCACTGGATCACGAACACCTCTCGCGGGGGCGCGGCGAGCAACTGCCTGATCACCGCAGAGCTGGACGAAATCTCCCGAGCGGCGGCAAACGCGGTGGGGGGTGGGGTGCTCGCGGTGGACCTCGTGGAAAGTCCATCTGGCCTGCAGGTGATCGAGGTGAACTACACGATGGAGTTCCGCAACAGCATCGAGACAACGGGCGTGGACATCCCCGACCATATCGTTGACTACACGCTCGCGGAAGCGGCGAGGGCGGCGGCGTGACACAGGAGCGAGCGCTGCTGCGCAGCATAGTCCAGTGCTACACCCCGACCGGCGAGGAGCAGCCAGTCGCCGCTCACCTCGTGGACCACTTTCACCGCGCGGGGCTGGAAGCGAGCATCGACGGCGCGGGCAACTTCGTTGGCTGTGCGGGACCGGGGCCGGTCGAGGTCGTCCTGCTCGGCCACATCGATACCGTGCCAGGGGAGATACGGGTGCGTGAGGAGAACGGCAAGCTGTACGGCCGGGGGGCCGTCGACGCGAAGGGTCCGATGGCAACGTTCGCGTCGGCCACGCTCCGCCTCGCCGCAACCGGCGCGCTTGCGAACACACGGCTCATCGTGATCGGCGCGGTCGCGGAGGAAGGCGGGTCCCAGGGCGCGCGGCACATCGTCGACCGCTACCGCCCACGGCACTTGATCATCGGCGAGCCGGGCGGGTGGGACAGCATCGTGCTCGGCTACAAAGGAAGCCTGCGTATCGAGTATCGCCTGGAGCGTTCCACCCGCCACAGCGCCGGACCGGACGAGTCAGTGCCGGAAGTGGCGGTCGCGTTCTGGCACCGGCTGAGCGCATGGTGCGACGACGTGAACGCGGGCAAGCGCGTGTTCGACCAGATCTCTCCGGCGTTGCGCATGATCAACACGCACGGCAACGGGTTCTCGGACACCGTGGCAATGGACATCCACGTCCGCCTGCCGCTGGAATACGGCCCCGAGATCTTGCGGGAGAAGCTCGAAGCATGGGCGGGCGAGGCGGACATTGCCGTGGTATTCGGCGATCCTGCGGTGAAGGGGGGGAAAAACACTCCACTGGTGCGCGCGTTCCTCGGCGCGCTCCGCGACCAGGGCGCGCAACCCCGATTCAAGGTCAAGACGGGCACCTCAGACATGAACGTGGTCGCCCCCGCGTGGTGCTGTCCTATGCTCGCGTATGGACCCGGCGACTCCGCGCTGGACCACACGCCGGAGGAGCACATCAAGCTGGATGAGTACGACCGCGCCATCGGGGTGCTGGAGACGGCGTTACGGAACCTGGACAAGGCGGTGGCAGGGTGAAGATAGGCGTACTGATGTCAAGGGTGCGCGTGGAGGAGAAGCTGATCCTGCGCGCCGCGGAAGCACGAGGCTGCGAGCTGATGCGGTTCGACGACCGCGAACTCGTCTTTGACCTCGACAAGCCGGACTTTCCACCGCTGGACGTTATGCTCGACCGCGGCATGGTCCACAGCCGTTCGGAGTACACGCTGCGCATACTCGAAGCGTGGGGCATCCCGACCGTGAACAGCTACAAAGCGACGATCACGTGCGACAATAAGTTCCTCACCAACATGGCGCTTCTGGAGCACCAGATCCCCGTTCTGCGGACGATGCTGGCCTATACCCCGGAGTCCGCGTTGCAGGCAATCGAGCGCATGGGCTATCCAGTGGTCCTCAAGCCGAACGCCGGCTCGTGGGGCAGGCTGCTCGCCAAGATCAACGACCGGGACGCCGCAGAAGCGGTGCTGGAGCACAAGGAAATCCTGGGCTCCTATCACCACTCCATCTTCTACGTGCAGGAGTACGTCGAGAAGCCGGGGCGGGACATCCGCGTGTTCGTCGTCGGGGATAAGGTCGTCGCGGCATCGTACCGCAGCTCACCGCACTGGATAACCAATACCGCGCGCGGCGGTGCGTCAGTGCCGTGCCCGATCACCCCCGAGATCGAGGGGCTCGCGCTTGCGTGCTCGAACGCCGTGGAGACAGATATCGCGGGGGTGGACCTGGTGGAAACGCCGGACGGCTACAAGGTCATTGAAATCAACGTGGGCGCCGAGTTCCACGGCCTGATCGAGACCACGGAGACGGACATAGCGGGCGAGATCGTGGAGTATCTCATGGCGAAAGCAAAAAGCGGGATGGCCGTGGGCAATAGACTGGCGGGCGCGCCCGAGGCCAGGGCGAAAATAGCTTCCGAGGGGAGAGCACTGTGAAGATATCGATCATCGGGGCGTCTGGATACGGCGGCGGCGAGTTGCTGCGGCTCCTGCTCGACCACCCCGAGGCGGAGGTCGCGCAGGTCACGTCGGAGTCCAACGCGGGCAAGTTCGTCCACCGGATACACCCAAACCTGCGCAAGCGCACAGGTCTCAAGTTCGTCAGCATGGCGGATCTGGAGCCGTGCGATGTGCTCTTTCTCGGCCTCCCGCACGGCCACGCGATGGAGAAGATCGCCCAGTGTCAGGAACTCGCGCCCGTCATTATTGACCTGAGTGCCGACTTCCGCCTCCGGCGCCCCGAGCTGTATCCCGCGTGGTACAACCACGAGCACGCGCGCCCGGAGCTACTCTCCGAGTGGGTGTATGGCATCCCTGAGCTGCACCGTGAGGAGATGAAGACGGCGAACTACATCTCCAGCGCCGGCTGCCTCGCGGCCACCGCGATCCTCGGACTGTATCCGCTCTTCCAGGCCGATCTGGTGGACCTCGCGAAGCCGGTCGTGATCGAGGGGAAGACGGGATCGAGCGGGGCTGGCGGCGGGGTGAGTCTGGCCACGCATCACCCGGAGCGCAGCGGGGCGGTGCGCTCGTTCAAGCCGACGGGTCACCGGCACACCGCGGAGATCTGCCAGGAACTAAGCTTGCACGGCGATCCGCAGATCGCGTTCTCCGCAACAAGCATCGACGCGGTGCGCGGCATCCTCTCTACGAGCCACGTCTTTCTGAACAAACCTTTGGATGAGCGGGATCTCTGGCGCGTCTACCGCAAGGCGTACGCGGGCGAGCCGTTCATGCGCATCGTTAAGGAGTCGAGCGGCGTATACCGCTACCCCGAACCGAAGATCCTCTCCGGGACGAATTACTGTGATGTCGGCTTCGAGCTGGACGAGCGGAATGGACGGGTCGTGGTGCTTGCCGCGCTCGACAACCTGATGAAGGGCGCGGCGGGCCAGGCGGTGCAGGCGTTCAATGTCCGGTTCGGCTTCCCGGAGACCACCGCATTGGAGTTCGCGGGACTGCACCCGATATAAGCACGGTGATACCGAACGGACAGGAGCCGAACTGGTGCTGGTGATCAAAATCGGCGGGAGCAAGGGTGTTGACCTGGAGCGTTTCCTCGCAGATGTGCCGAATGTGCGCGAGCCGATGGTTCTGGTGCACGGTGCGAACGCGGAGCTGAACCAGGTCTCGGAGCAGCTTGAGCATCCGGCTCGGATGGTCACGTCCAGCACCGGCCAGGTCAGCCGCTACACCGACCGCCGGACAATGGAGATCTTCATGATGGTTTACTG
>JACDAU010000499.1 GCA_013695265.1 Chloroflexia bacterium | reverse complement strand
CCGCTCGTCGGTACCGTGAGCCGGCGAGTATGCTCATCCACAATGCAGTCGCTATCACCATCACGTCCGATTACCTCGACCGCGCGGGCGATGTTATCGCGATCATGCACGACGACCTCGATTCGCTCACCGCCGACCTGTGACTTCAACTCATCCGCCGTCCCGCGAGCGATGATCCGACCCGCGTCGACCACGGCGATGCTATGGGCCAGTTCATCGGCTTCCTCAAGGTACTGCGTCGTGAGTAACAGCGTCGTGCCCTCTCGCACCCGTTCACGAATGACTTCCCACATCGCGAGTCGGCTACGCGGGTCGAGTCCGGTAGTTGGCTCGTCGAGGAATAGCAGCCGCGGCCGACCGCTCAGCGCGCTGGCGAGGTCAAGCCGCCGACGCATCCCGCCCGAATACGTCTTCACCGTTCTGTTGGCTGCGTCGTCAAGATCGAACTGCTCAAGCAACTCGTCCGCCCGGCGGCGCGCCTCGGCCTTCGGCAGTTGATACAGCCGTCCGAACATGATCAGGTTTTCCCGTCCGGTAAGGTTCTCGTCAACGGCCGCATACTGGCCCGAGAGACCAATGACCGAACGAATCTTCTGCGCTTCGCGGACCACGTCGTAGCCCGCAACCGTTGCGTGCCCGGCGTCTGGGCGCAGCAGGGTGGCAAGCACACGGACCGGCGTGGTCTTGCCTGCGCCGTTCGGCCCCAGGAGCCCGAGGACAGTACCTTCCGTGACGGTAAGGTCGAGCCCATCGAGCGCCCGAACTTCGCCAGAACGCGAGCGATAAATCTTCACCAGGCCCTCGGCGGTTATTACGTTTGGCCCGTGTGTGTTCGAGGTGCGGGTCGTTGGCGGTGGGGCTTGTTCCGTGATAATAGCGGACCTCCGAATCTGTGTTTGGGTGTAAACGGCGCTATCAGATAGCAGCGCCGAATGATTCGCCATCCACGGACTGGCCAAGATGTCAGCCTCACTAATGGACGGACCATCATCGTACCCGATGCTCGGTTTCCTTGCAGCGAATTGAGCAGGATTCGCGTGCCAATATTCGCGCTACGCTTATCCTGTGCCTACCACCATTCGCCCATTGCGAAACGTGGCGCCGAACGAGAAGAATGCGTTCCTGCCGAGACTATCCGGTGCTCCAGTGGACCCATCCTTGCTGCAAAAGAGAGGCAAAGGGAGGTGACCATGCAGCGCGACGCGAGGGCACTGGTGGACGGCTCGGTCGGCGGGGCGATTGGAACCGCCGTAATGAGTGTGTCGATGATGGCCGGGAAGCAAACTGGTTTAATGGGTGAACACCCACCGGAGTTGGTAGCCGCTGCCGTCCTCCGCGCCGGGAACCGATCCGATGTCCAGAAGGAGAAGCAGCACGTACTGGCGGTGGTGGGGCACTTCGCGTTTGGCATCGGCGGCGGCGCGCTGTTTGGGGTCCTTCATCGCCGCTTGCGCTTGCCGATCAGCCCAGTAGTGCATGGTGCGCTGTACGCAACCGGTATCTGGAGCGTGAGCTACTTCGGGTGGGTTCCGGCGCTTGGCATCATGCCGTCCGCCGAAGACGACCGGCCCGGCAGGCCACTCCTTATGGTAACCGCGCACTGGATCTTCGGCGCCGTGCTCGGCTGGTGGGTCGGCCGAACCGAGATCCACCTGCCTGGCACGCCACATCGCACGTGAGCTCCCCGCACAGTGCCGTACGCCGCATCCCGCCGCCGGTATAAAACTTGCTGGAGCTTGCATATCCCCATTCGGTTATCCTGGGAGGACCATGAAGGGTTCAGGAATTAAATATCTGTGGCCGTATATCGCAAATCGGCGGCGGTGGATTCTCGGCTGTCTACTGTATGCGTTCATCGGTGCGTCGGCGAGCGCGTACAGTCCGTTTTTGTTGGGTCGCGCGGTAGACGAGTTGAGCGGCGGCGTGCGCTTGCCCGTGCTCGCAGCATACTCCCTGGGACTGCTGACCCTCGCGGTGCTGCTCGCGGTCTTTCGCTACCAGCTTCGCATGCTCACCGGGACCATCGCCGCGACCGTCTCCTATGAGATGAGTCAGGATTTATTCGCGCGTCTGCTGGTGCTGGATCAACGCAACTTTGGATTCTTTGGCAGGGGCGACCTGCTTTCGCGCACGACGACAGATTTTATTCCCATCTGGCGCTTCTTCAGTGCGGGCTTTCAGGGGATGTTGCACTCCCTGATGCTGCTCGTGATCGGCTGCATTCTGATGGCGACCGCGAGTCCCCTGCTCGGCGGTATTGTGTTCGGTTGCTTGCTGCTCACGATGACGGCACAGACGTTCCTCGGGCCGCTTCTGGAGCGCGCATTCGATCGCGTGCAGCGCGACGTCGCAGAACTCTCCGGCTTCGCACAGGAGCATCTGACGACCGTGCGCATGGTCAAGGCGTACGGCCAGGAACAGCAGGTGGTGAGCGCATTCGAGACGGTCAATGACCGATACGCGGAAAGCAATTTGCGGTTCATGCTGCGCAGCGGACTGATCTCCCCGATTCCAGGTTCGGTGGTCCGCCTCAGCGCGGCGCTCGTGCTCGCACTCGGCGGCGCTCTCGTGATCGATGGCGAAATCTCACTCGGCCAGTTGGTGCAGTTCATCGTGTACCTGACGCTGCTAAGTGCGGCGGCAGTGCAGATCAGCAATGCGTTTGAGCGTCTGCAGCAGGGTGCGGCGGCGGCGGGACGGATCGCAGAGGTGCTGGCCCATCAGCCGCACATCATAGACGCACCAGAAGCGCGCGATCTGGCGGTGCGGGGTGCGGTAGGAATGTCCGGTGTGGGCGTGCGCGCCAGTGGCCAATGGATACTACGCGACATAACCTTCGACGTGCTTGCGGGAAGTACCGTGGGTATCGTCGGGCCGACAGGTGCCGGTAAGTCGACGTTGCTCTCGCTCATCGCACGGGTGCAGGATCCGCACGCCGGCGAAGTGCTGATCGACGGGGTGGACGCGCGGGAGTTGACGCTAGAAAGCTACCGGCGCTCCCTCGCCATTGTCCCGCAGGAGACTTTTCTGTTCGGCATGTCGCTGCGTGATAACATTACGCTCGGTCTGCAGAATGTACCTGATGCGGCGGTGGAGCAGGGCGTCTCCGTAGCGCGCCTGAGCAATGATCTACCGCAGTTACCTCGTGGGATCGACACCGAAGTTGGCGAGCGTGGCGCTACGCTTTCTGGCGGACAAAAGCAACGAACGGCAATTGCGCGCGCGATCGTCCGTGATCCCCGAATCCTCTTGCTCGACGACGCGCTCGCCAGCGTGGATGCCCAGACCGCCACCGAGATCGTTGCGGGCTTGGCGGCGGGACGGGGCGGTGGCCGGCGCACTACTTTTATCGTCGCACAGCACCTGCTCGCGGTGCGGCCGGCCGACGTGATCTTCGTGCTGAGCGGTGGGCAGATCGCCGAGCAAGGTACCCATGACGAGCTGGTCGAGCTGGGTGGATTGTACGCCCAGATGTACGACCGTGAGCACAGCAGTCGGTCAGCCGCGGAGGTGACCGGATGAAACTCTTCCGCCGCCGCGAAGCTTCCGCAGCCGCTCACAAGTCACAGGACGCCGCGCTCTTCTGGCTGATCGCTACGACGATGGCGCCATACTGGCGGCTACTAGCTGTCGGGCTTGTGCTGCTCATCGGCGTAGCAGTCCTCAGCGTCGTCCCGCCGTATTTGCTCAAGCAGGCGATTGACGGTCCCATTCCCGCGCGTGATGCGGAAGCGCTCTGGCTCCTCGCAGGGCTGTACGCTGGCGCAGTGCTTCTGAGTCTGTTCTTTCAGTTCGGACAGGTCTACCTGCTCCAGGTCAGCGGACAGCGGGCGCTCGCCGACCTACGTCGGCGGCTCTTCGGTCACATGCTCACGCAGAATGTGGATTTCTTCGGACGCCATAGCGTGGGGGAGTTGGTGCAGCGGCTCACGGGTGACATCGATCAATTGAACGCCCTGCTCTCGACGAGCGTGGTCACGGTACTGACGGAGGCGGTCACGCTCGTCGCGGTCGTTGTGGTGATGTTTTTGGTGAACTGGCGGCTCGCGCTGTTGTCGCTCGCCATCTTGCCAGTGCTGGTCCTGGTTACCCGCCAGTTCCGGCGCCGAATCCGGCAGGCTTCCAGCGCGGAGCGAACGATGATCGGACGGGTCAGTCAGTATGTGAACGAGCAGTTGAACGGCATTTTGCTGGTGCAACTGTTCCGCCGCGAGCCAGTGAGCGCGGCGGAGTTTGAGGTGCTCAACGGGGGATACCGCCGGACGCTAATCCGCCAGCGACGTTTCAGCGCGCTCTTTCTCGCCGTCCTGGAACTGATGACTGCGTTCGCGCTGGCGTCCTTGCTGTACTGGGGCGGACGGGGCGTGCTGTCCGGTTGGGCGACCCTCGGCGAACTCGTGGCGTTCGTCCAGCTTTCCGAACGCGCGTTTCAGCCCATTCTGCGGCTATCGGAGCAGTACAACCAGGTGCAGGTCTCGCTGGCCTCGGCGGAGCGCGTCGCGAACATGCTCGGCTCAGAGCCGTCCATTCGTGGCCCCCTACGACCCGCAACACTCGGTGCGGTGCACGGATCGGTCGAGTTCAAGAACATCGAGTTTGCCTATAAGCCCGACGAGCCGGTGTTGCGCGGCATCTCGCTCACCATTCCTCCCGGCCAAAGCGTCGCAGTCGTGGGACCGACCGGGGCCGGCAAGAGCTCGCTCGCGGCGCTGATGGCCCGCTTCTACGACCCTCAGCGCGGCGCGATCCTGCTGGACGGTGAGGACATTCGCAACCTGCGCCTCTCTGACCTGCGCCGGGCGATTGCGGTGGTGCCACAAGACCCCATCTGCATCGCAGGCACGATTGCGGGAAACATACGGCTTTATGACAGCAGGCTGACGGACGCCCAGGTCCGACACGCTGCGGAACTCGCGAACGCGGCGGCGTTCATCGAAAAGATGCCGGAGCGATACGATAGTGAGGTGTTGCCGGGCGGCTCAAACCTCTCCGTCGGACAGCGGCAGCTCCTCTCGCTCGCGCGCGCTATCGCCCTGAGTCCGAGCGGCGTGCTCGTGCTGGATGAAGCAACCTCGAGCATTGACACCGCAACCGAGGCGCTGATCCAGGACGCACTGGAGCGGCTGCTGCGTCGGCGGACCAGCATCGTGATCGCGCACCGACTGACCACGATTCGCAACGCGGACCGGATCATCGTACTACAACGAGGGAAGATCGCGGAGGACGGCACTCACGCGGAACTCCTCGCGCAGGG
>JACDAU010000481.1 GCA_013695265.1 Chloroflexia bacterium | reverse complement strand
CCATCACCCGCGTCGCCGCCATCCCACCGGAGAGCACCTGGATGATCGTCGCCGGATCAACTCCGGCCTTCGAGCCAAGCACGAGCGCCTCGGAAACCGCCTCCAGCACGAGCGCGACGACGACCTGGTTGCAGGCCTTCACCACCTGGCCCGCGCCCGCTGGGCCGACGTGGGTGATCGTCTTGCCCATCGCCCCGAACAGCGGCTCAGCGCGGGCGAAGTCCTCCGCACTCCCGCCCACCATAATCGAGAGTGTCGCGTTCCGGGCGCCGACGTCGCCGCCACTCACGGGCGCGTCGAGCATCCCCACGCCCTGCTGGCGCGCCTGTGCCGCCAGGTCGCGCGCGGTGATCGGCGAGATCGTGCTCATGTCGATGATAAGGGCGCCCTCCCGTGCATCACTGAGCACACCGTCCTCTCCGGCAACGACCGCTTGAACGTCCGGGGAGTCAGGGAGCATCGTGATCACGATTGCTGACCGCTCCGCCAGCTCGCTCGGACTCGCGGCGGCGGTGGCACCCTCTGCCACAATCTCGTCCACCGGGCCACGGCTTCGGCTATAGACGGTGAGCGCGTACCCCGCGTCCATCAGGTGATGGGCCATCGGCTTGCCCATGATTCCGAGCCCTATGAAGCCAATTCTCTCGGCCATTCATCCTCCTCTACAGTGCTAGCTGGTCGATCTGGATGTCTTGGCCGCGCTGCTCCCGTGGCAGCCAGCGCAGGCTCTCCTCCGTGCCGGTCGTGGGGATGTACTCCAGGCCCACGTAGCCCGTGTAACCGAGCGCCTCGATCTCGCTCAGGACGTACGCAAAGCGAATCTCTCCCGTGCCCGGTTCGCCCCGGCCCGGCGAGTCGGCGATCTGGATGTGGCCGATGTGCGGCATCTGGGCGCGGAGAGTGGCAACGACGTCCCCCTCCATCCGCTGCATGTGGTACACGTCGTACTGATACGCCACGTTCGGTCGTGCGACCTGCCGGAGGAACGCGGTAGCGGCGGCGGTGGTGTCGAGCAGATACCCCGCGAGGTCTTTCGTGTTCACCGCCTCGATCAACACGGTGACGCCCATGGGTGCCGCCTCATCCGCCGCCCACCGTACGTTGTGGCAGGCGAGGCCCAACTGCTCCGCACGGAAAAGCTCCTCGACTTGCCGGCCAACCAGCAGGTTGAGCCGATCACAGCCGAGGTCGCGAGCGAGTGCGAGCGCGACGGGCACGTTCTCACGGAACCGCTCGTGAGTCGCGGGATTGCTCAGCAGTCCGCGGTCACCAGCAGGCAGATCGCCGCCGTCAAAGTTGAGCAGCGCGACGTGAACGCCGGCGTCCCGCACCGCAGCACGCACCGCCTCAAGGTCGTCGGTGGGCCACCAGAACTCAACGGCGGAGAAACCCGCGCGGGCGGCAAGAGCGAAGCGATCCAGAAACGGCGCCTCGGTAAACAGGGTAGAGATGTTGGCGCTGAATCTCACCGTATGACGTCTCCCTCAGATGTTGCCGGAGCCCGATTATACTACACCACATCGTCGAGAGACGGCGACCGGTCGAGCAAGAAGCGATGAGCGATGAGGGATGAGTGGACGATCCACGACAGGGCGTCCGGCACTCATTGCTTGGTACTCATTGCTCACTACTTGCCGCACAGTATCGCCGGGCGTTCAGTTGAACGCCCCTACGGTTTGTCCTGGGGCGTGAGGATCCAGATATGGGTATCCAGCCCACCCGAGCGGGTCTTCAGCCGGTCCAGGACGCGCAGCCGGTCGGTGTGACGAGCAAGCGCCGCGTTCAAGCTCTTGCGGTTGCTCGTGTATAGCACCGCGCGACCACCGGAGCAGATTCGCGCCGCGATGCCGCCAACCACTGCCCGGTACAGCCCGTCGAGGTCCGCCTCGGGTCGCCGGGTGCGCACGCCAAAGGGCAGGTTCGCGATCACCTCATCGCACTCCGGCCAGCGGTCACGGTCTGCGGCATCGCCACGCTGGACGCGGACGAGCCCGCTCAGGCCCGCCGCGCCGATATTCTCCCGTGCTGCCCGGATTGCGGTGGGGCTGATGTCCAGCCCCTGTAACCCTGCTGCTGCGCCGAGCCGCGCCCGCTCGATCAGCAAGGCGCCGCTCCCGCAGGTGGGGTCGAACACACCTCGCCCTGTTTTGGTTCGCACGAGACGCGCGAGACACGCCGCCAGCACCGGATCAATCGACGCGCCAACGGCCGCGCGGCGATAGGCGAACCGCTCATCACCCGTGAAGCTCGGTCCGATGAGCAGTTCCGTGCCTTTCGGGCCTAACGACACGACCAGCGCCAGGTCGTAGTTCGACGGACTGTCGACAAGTCCCATCGGACGGCAAACGGCGCGGACGGCCCACAGGACCACGGCCAGGTCCTCACGGCGGAGGCGCGCGTTCGCGAACGAGAAGCGATACCGGATCGTCTCCCCTTCGACCTGGAGCCAGTCGCGCAGTTCTCGAAGCTGCGGGCTACTCGCGAGCAGCGCGCCCACCGCGGCGGCAAGGTCCTGCGGCTCGTCCATCCCCAATCGCCCGGTTACACCAGCCCTTATATGCAGCGCCGAAACGCATCGCATCGCAGGGAGCACGTCCCAGGGGGGAACCTCTTGCGGGCACCAAAGTTGACCAGGACCGAGCAGAGTCAGTGCGTGGAACCCAAGTTCCGCTGCTTCCGCCAGCGCGACAGCCTCCAGGCCAGCCGGGACGGTGAGTACAAGATCGTGACGCCACGGCATATCGCGCCGCCACGTCACCGCACGGCGCTTTGGCGCAACCCGGTCCAGCGCTTTGCGGATCGCCTCATGCTCGGCGTCGTCACGCGCAATCGCTTCCAGCAGGCTGGCGTGTGCGGTCTCGCCGCCTACCGATCCCAGGGCAAGAGCTATCGAGGGCCGGACCCACGTGATGGTTTCACGGCTCAGTGCAGAGGCGAGCGGTTCTGCTGCCGCAGGCGCAGCGATTTTGCCCAGCGACACCGCCGCGTTCTTCCGTACCTTTGGCTCAGGGTCGTCCGTCACGGCATGTCCCAGCGCCGAGAGCGCACGGGGGGATTCGGCAGCGCCACTCACCCGACCCAGCAGAAACGCCACCGCCTTGCGAACGGTGGGCGAGCCGTGCACCAGCGCCTCGGCCAGGAACGGAATCGCCGCCAGACCATGCGAAACGAGCGCGTCACCGGCCCGCCGCTGTACCCGAACGTCGTCGGTCTCCAGCAACGCGACCAACGCCTCGGGCGAACTACTTTCTGCCTGGGACGGCACGTGTGCTCCTCTTTTCTGCACCTATGCACATACCCGGTATGATACGCGATGCGACCTGGCAGGGGGCGGACGGGAGTGGCAGGTTTTACGGATTGCCGGGGGCGGTAACTGCATCACTATCGATAGGTCA
>JACDAU010000433.1 GCA_013695265.1 Chloroflexia bacterium | reverse complement strand
GTCCAGCGCCTGCCGAAGCTGCGCGGAATACACGGAATCCTGTGTTTGGACGGACCGCGGACTCAGGACCATCACCAGCATGGTCAGCAGCAGGAATCGTCTGCTCAAATGCGCGCACCCTGTTGCTCAAGATCGGCGACGCCGGCTTCAAGGTCCAGAGCTTCGCCCCGCACCCGGTGGTCAAAGTACAGCATCGTTGTTGCTATGGCCGAAAGTGGGAGGATGAGGATCGCCGTGAGCGTGCTGACGGCGCTATTGATGAGCGTCAGAAGAAACGAGGGCTGGCCTTCGAGGCCGGAGAAGATGGCGATTGGCACGCTCGTGATGGCATCGGGGGTGAGGCGAAGTGCGCTGGTAAGAAGGGTTAGCAGTATGGCGAAGCCAAGTGTCTTCCACCAGCGGTCCCGCACGAGATTAGCGGACCGGCCAAGCGCGCTCACGGGACCGTGGGATTCGAGCACGGCTGCCTGCTTGAAGAACCACCACCGGATGTAAAACAGAATCGAGAACCCTATCCCCGCAAAAACGAGCGTGATCCCGATCAGTACCAACACCACGCCACCCACCACCGCGCCACCGCCCTGGCCGAACAGGAACGCCGCGACGCCGATAAGAATCGCGCCGGGCAGGAACATTCCGAGAAAGGCGAGCGACAGGAGCACGTAGGCGCCGAGCAGGGCTGGCACGCGGCGCAGACTGTTGCGATACGCGTCCAAAACCCCGGCTTTGAGTCCCGCGAGACGCGCGTGAACCGCGTAGAGCAGTGCGGCGGTCGAGAAGAGGCTCGCGGAGGCGGCGAGCAGGGCTAGCGCAACCGCTCCCAATGCCGCCGCCGCGATTGCTTCGGGTCGGACCGAGCCTGCCTCAGTCAGCAGGTCGGCCGCGGAGAACACGGTTCCGTTGAAGACCGCCGTGGTGAGCAGTGCAGTCACGAGGCCGAGTGGCAGGTTGACAAGCGCCGCCACGCCAATGAAGTGCAGGAAGTTGTCCCGATACAGTGTGAGTCCGACATCAAGCAGTTCCGAGAGGGCTCGTGGTCGCAGGTTGCGCGGTGCCGGTAAGTTCAACGAGTCATCTCCATCCTGGGGCGGCCTCTGCGGCGGGCCTGTCCTCATCATTATGATACAATCTTCGGACGTTTAGCGCCGCCGCTCGCGCTGCCTCGTGCCTGTCCTGTTACTCGCTGAATATGGGAGAAACTCGTTCATGTATCGTAACATTACAGATGTGGTTCTGATCGCCAACCGATGCACCTGCCAGTTCAGCTCCGGGAACACGAGTGGTTACCGTGATGGCGGAGTCTCGGGTGGACTCTGACCGGACGATTTCCGCGTCGGCACCGTCCCGTGATGACGCCATCCCCCGCGCGCTGGAGCTGACAAAGCGCATGGTGCGCTGGGGTAGTGCCTCGCGGACCGCAGAAGAATGCCAGTTCTCATCCCGGCTGCATGCTCTGTTGGGCGAGATTGATGATGGTTTGCTCGAGCGTGGCCTCTTCCCCGTGCCGGATGATCCCTGGCAGCGGTCAGTTTCGTGGGCGTTCATGCGTGGCGAGGGTACCAGTACGGTGATCCTGATGTCGCATTTCGACACTGTGGGAACGGAGGATTACGGCGCGCTCCAGCAGTACGCGCTTGATCCAGATACCCTGCGGACGCAAATGCAGGCCGTCGCGTCCCAGTTCGACCCTGGCACGCAAGCGCATTTGGCGTCCGATGACTGGCTTTTTGGGCGGGGCACGGCCGATATGAAGAGTGGCATCGCGGCACACCTCGTTGTGCTGGAGCGGCTGTGTCGCCGCGTCCGCAGCGGTAGTCCGTTGCCGGGGAACGTGCTGTTTCTTTGCACCCCCGATGAGGAATGCGAGAGCGCCGGAATCCTCGCGGCTGTCGAACTTCTCGCCAGGATGAAGCAGGAGCGGAACATCAAGTTCATCGGCGCGATCAACAACGATTACTTCGCCCCACGATACGAGGGCGATGAGTCGAAGCGAGTGTACACCGGAACGGTCGGGAAGCTTTTGGCAGGGCTGTATGTGCGCGGGGTGGAGACGCACGCCGGGGAACCGTACGATGGCTGCGACGCCGATCTGTTACTCGCCGAAATCGTCCAGGCGGTGAGCATGCGGGCGGAGCTTGCGGACGCTGATGGCGATGAGGTCGCGCCACCGCCGGTGATGCTCAAGGCAACGGACTTCAAAGAAACGTACGACGTACAGGTCCCGTTCGACGCGTATGGGTATGTGAACTTTCTGACGTTTACGCTTTCACCACAGGATGTGTGCGACCTGCTTCTTGCAGTCGTGCACGATGCGCTCTCACACTCGGTGGCGCGCGTACACGGTGAGAGAATTCGCTGGCACGAGCGTGCCGGGATTGCCGCACCGCCAGATAGCGCGGTCCCCGTGACGCTCGCCTATGAGGATCTACTTCGAACTGCGCGCACTTGTTCCGGAGCGGAGGCAGTCGATCACGCCCTGGCGGAAACCAACCGCTCTTTGCAGAAAAATGACGCGGATGCCCGGCTTCGGAGCGCGCACATCGTCCGCCGACTGTGGGATCTCTCCGGCCTTACGGGTCCTGCGGCTGTCGTGTATTACTCCCCGCCCTATTACCCGCAAGTGTCCGGTGACACGAGCAGTGGCTTCGTTGCTGCGGTAGACCAGGCTGCCCGTGCGCACGGCGCGGACGTCCTTCGCCGTTACCCGTATATGTCCGATGCCAGTTATCTGAGCGCGCAGCCCATCGACCACCTTGCCGCGCTTAAGTCGAACATGCCGCTGTGGCGTGACGAGCCGGACGTTACGGGTTATAGTC
>JACDAU010000421.1 GCA_013695265.1 Chloroflexia bacterium | reverse complement strand
CCCCACCTCCTTGCCTCCCTTCACTCAACACGATGTAAGCCGCGTTCACGACGAAACGGTATAACCCTCCCCGGCACGGTCTCTGTCTCGAAGGTTTGGTTAGTACTTGCGCACACTCGACGATGCGGACGCGACGATCACCTCGGTCCCAACCGGCAGCCCGAGGTCGTTCGCCATGGTGATGTATACGTGGACCATATACACGGCGATGCGTGCGCTGGTCGTGGTCTTCCCCCCGCTCGTCTGATAGAGGATCGCGTAGCCCATACCCGGCAACATCACTCGGGTGTTAGGGCTGACTGACGCCGACACCGGCACACCGAGTATCTTGAGGCCGACGAAGCCCGAGCCGGCGGTCGAGTACGCGCCGCCCCCCGACCCGTATGTGCTGCGAGCCACGCCCGTCACCACATCAGCGGTTATCCGCCCGGAGAGCAGGTTCAGACTCTGCACCTTCGCGGTCGTCCTGGCAACTGGGCCCGTGGACGTTTGGCCACCGTAGGCGTTGGTCACGCCGGTGCCCGAGGACGCGATGCCGGGCGCTGTCGTGACGTTGACGTTGTTCGTACGCGTCACCCCACCGGTGCCGAGGCAGCCCAGATAGATTGCAGCCGCCCTGCCCGTCGTGTTCTCCACCGCAGCCGCGCTCGAGATGGCGGTGAGTGCATACGCCTGCCCACCATAAAGCGCCGCAGGCTGGTTACGATTGTAGCCGCTCGTAGCGTGGGCGACGAGGACCTGGCTACCGACGGGTAGCTTCAGGGTGTTAGTGCGGGTGATGTACAAGTGCAGCATGTTCACGTTGATCCCCTGGCGATCGCTCGTAAGCGTCACCTCTTTCAGAATCACGTAGCCAAAGCCAGGAATATCGCGCCGGGTGTTGGGAGCGACCGATGCCGAGACGCTTTGACCGAGCACCCTGAGGTTCGAAAAGGTCGACCCTGTCGAATTGCTGGAGATCGTTGTCGCGGTCACATTCGTATTGGCCACCGCATAGATTGCATCTGCGGTAATCAGCCCATCCAGCGCCCGCACGCCGGTCACCTTGGCGGTGTCCTTCACCGTAGCCGTTGTCGCCGTTTTGTTAGTGTATGCGGTCGAGTAGATCTTCTCTGCCCGGAACGGCTTACCGGCATCCACGTTGTTGACTGTGTTTGAGCGAGTAACGCCGCTCGTTCCCTTGCACCCGCACGCGATGTACGCCGAGCGGCCGAGCGTTGTGGCAAGCGTGCCCGCCGTGGCATTCGCATACGTGCCGTACGCCTCGCCGCGGAACGATCCCCTGAGCACCGTCGCGGCCGCGCCGTGCCCCGAACTGCTCCCTAGCAGCGTCGCCACCATCGCCACAAGTAGTATCAGCCTGAACCCGCCCGCTGTGTATCCGCACTGTTTCGCCATAGTACCTTCTATTACATCTGCCGTTGATCTGTATCAAAATTACGATCTGCGGACCTGCGGGCGTATAGTACTTAAGTACTAAGTATTCGATCTAAGCGTGGTGAGTTACGCGATAGCCTCAAAGCGCATCGTGAACCGGCCACTTCGGGGGTAGTAGGTGGCGTCAGGCGGCCCTCTTGATCGCATGGTGACGGTCCGCGCGCCTGGAGCGGACTCCTCTGGGGCGTCCAGGCGAACGGCCGCAGGGTTTCGGTATGCCCGCTGGGGTGCCGAGCGCAAGCAAGAGCGCGGAAAAGGCGCGCCGGACCCAGCACGGCGTCAGTTGCCCCGCCTGCTGCAGCCGGTCCCAGGCTAGGCGCCGGTCCGTGACCGTGCTGCGCGCCATCTGCAACTGGGTGTAGGCAGCGACGACCAGCCACTTCCACCGGCATGTCTACTCCAGGTACCCGCAGCAGTGGGTGGCGGTTGCCCCGCGGAGTGACACGCCGGGTGCTAGTAGTACCCGCGTTCGGGGCTGGCCTCGGCGTCGCAACGCGCCGAGACACGGCAATCGAGGAGTAGACCCGAACGGGTTCTCCCGTAAGGGCCTTGCGAAGACGAGGAGTAGACCCGAACGGGTTCTCCAGGGAGAGAGCGC
>JACDAU010000400.1 GCA_013695265.1 Chloroflexia bacterium | reverse complement strand
TGTCCCATCCGACTTGGCTGCTTGTGGAGCTGCCGCGCGTCCTGTCGGCCGCGCCGCAGCGATCGAGTTCCTCAAACACGCCCGCCTTGAGCCATTTCTGCGTGTGCTGGTACACCATGTGCCACGGCAGCAGATCGTGGGGCATCAGTCGCCACTCGGCACAGGAGCGCACGATCCAGCGCAGGCCGTTGAACACCTCCCGCAGCGAATGCTCCCGCTGTGGCGCGTCCTCCTTCATCAGGGTCAGGTACGGCGCAACGAACGCCCACTCTTCATCACTCACATCGCTCGCGTAAGCTCTCCTCGTTCTATCCATGCGTCCATGCTACCGACCAGACCCCCACAGTGCATAACAGGCTCTAAGCACCCGTAGGAAGGTTCAGGTCCCTCGCGGCGCTCTACGGAAAACCTGGGTATTGCCTGGTCCTTGTCATCCAGAATCAGGTAGGAACACATTTGGCGGTGTTGTTGCAGTGACGCCGACGCTCGCACGGCGGCGCCTTGCAGTCCCGTGCTCGTGCCTTGGTGCCGCAACGCAGGCACCACCTTGCCGATCTCCTATCCACAAGACAGACGATTCGACCGCCCATTCCGCTGCAACAGCGGCCAGGCACGTCGTGTGAACGGCTAGAAGCTTCCAGACTCCACATTCGCCGCGAGGGCCCGCAGCACGGTCTTCATCTGGAAAAGGGTAAGCCCGGGATGCTTGCCCAAGATCCTCGCCACCAAGCCGGATATATGGGGCGCGGCGAAGCTGTTGCCGGTCGCCGTGAGCATGCCTCCATTCAGCCATGCTACCGGCACATCAATCCCGCGCGCGCCGAACTCCACGGGCGGCTCGGGGTTGTAATAGAACCGGTAGGGGTCCGGCTCGTCGTGGGAAGCGACCGAGATCACCGATGCGTACAGCGATGGATAGCTCACGACGGGCATGTTGTTCGCTGCGGTAACCAGCATCAAGTTCCGGAAATACGCCTCGTCCGCAAGCTCGTGGAACAATCCCGCAAGCTCCTTCTTCG
Source organism: Chloroflexia bacterium (assembly GCA_013695265.1). GTDB lineage: Bacteria > Chloroflexota > Chloroflexia > Thermobaculales > Thermobaculaceae > JACDAU01. The sequence continues at coordinate 6,240 of JACDAU010000400.1, read as the reverse complement.
TCGAACCCAGGCTCAGGTTACAAACTTGCATCCCGTTCTCCGTCGCCCAGCGCAGCCCCTCGGCAAACACCGCCCCCCTCCCGGTCAGTCTCGCACCTAGCACGCGGATGCTGTACAAGTCGCACGCCGGCGCAATTGCACGGATAATCCCGGCGCACGCTGTGCCGTGTCCGAACGCGTCCCCATGAGGCTCCGTGTCGTACAAGAAGCCCTCCGCCCCCTGGCTAATGGCGAGGTAACCCTGGATACCGCGTCCGACCGCCGGATGTCCGCTGTCGATGCCACTGTCGAGTATCGCGACCTTCACTCCCGCGCCAGTGCTGTCGCCCCACGCCCACTCAGGCGTTATCTCGTCAAGGGACGAAACGGAGGGGATGGACCGAAGCGCGCCGTGAGCGAACTGCTGACTCCAAGCAGGTCGCAGCTCGCTCACGGCACTGCCCCGTGGCGCGAGCGCAGGTACTCCGCGAAGGCCTCCAAGATCACGTGGCAGGCGCTCGATTCGGCGTCACCGCGATGCGATATCTCGCGCACTAGCCGCGCCAACTCGAGGGAACGCCCGTACCCCACGGCCCCTTGCGCGCGCTCTGCGAAGGCGCTTGTCCGCTCGCCGAGCGCCGCCGATCCAACGCCCCGTAGCCGCTCGTCCAGGAGGGCGGCAAGGTCGACGTGGATACGGGACTGCTCGATCGCCACTGCCGCCTGGTTCGCAAACAACCCCAGCGTCGCCATGTCAGCGGTTCCGAAAGAGGGCGCACCCTCCTTATCCAGCAGCTCCAGCACCCCTATCACATCGTCGCCATAGTACAGCGGCACGCACAGGATGCTGTCGGGTGCGTATCCGACCCCCCGGGCGATGTCCGCCGCCTGGCGCGAGTCCCGCTGCGCATCCGAGATCGCCATTGGCTGTCCGCTGATAGCGACGAGGCCAGCAATGCCGTGCCCGAGCGGAACCCGGAACTTCTTTACCTCCTGCGCCTTTGGGCCGATCGCCACCTCGAACACCAAATCCCCTGCCGCCTCATCGATAAGGAAGAGAGCGCCAGCGCGTGCCGATATGACATGCGCGGCGGTTTCGACGATCATTTCCAATAGCTGGTCGTGCGTGACCGGCGATGCAATCTCGCCTGCGATGCCCGTCAGCGCCAGTGCGTCCCGCAGGTCTTCCGCGAGCCGCTCATCCGCGACCCGGCGCCTCAGCCGTTCTAGTTCCTCCACCTGCCGCGCGATGGTCGCCCGCGCCAGCGCAAGCTCGTCCGCAGACTCATCTCGGATCTCGTCGCTCATTCCTCCGCCTCCTCTGACTGCGCATTGTAGCGCAAAGCGACACGGCGTCATGAATTCTTTCGCTCGCGTACGGCGCCGATTAGCCGCCTTCGAGGACTCTCGTCGCGCTGATGTGCGGCACGCCCCCGTGTCGTGCAAAGGGAAACATACCGGCCGGCTCGTGCGGCCCGTACATTCGATGTTATAATCCGGGCAACGTCAGCGTGGAGGTGAGGCAGTGGATGCTCTGCGCCGTCCGTATAGGACGCCTCGGACGGACTCCAGAGCAGGAAGGCGACGCAAGCCTGTCGGATACACCCAGGAGGATGATCGTATTGGTTCCGGTTGATTCCGCCGCCCTATCCCATATGCCCCTGTTTCGCGGCCTCGAAGCCGCGCAACTGGCAACCCTCCACTCCCTCCTGCGCCACAGGACCGTGCCCGCTGGCAGGAACGTGATGACGGCCGAGGAACCCGGAGAGGTCGTGTATTTCCTCGCGAGCGGCACGGCAAAGATACACGTGGAGCAGGCGGACGGCAAAGACGTAATTCTGGCCATCCTCGGCCCCGGCGAGGTGCTCGGCGAGATGAGCGCCGCAGACGCCCTGGGCCGCTCCGCCAGCGTCACCACGCTGGAGGAGTGCATCCTTTTCTGGATGGACCGAATCACCTTCCACCGCTGCCTGGAAACGATGCCCGGACTAACGCTCAACCTGGTGCGCGTCTTATCGCGCCGGCTCCGGCTCGCAGACACCCATATCCAGGCACTCGTCTCGCTCGACGTATACGGCAGGGTGGCGCGTCAACTGCTCGCCTTCGCGGCGGAGTACGGCCAGGATACGCGCGATGGTGTCGTTATACCGTTACGTCTCACACAGAGCGATCTTGCGGACCTGGTCGGGGCGTCGCGCGTGCGCGTGAACAAAGTGTTGGTGGATTACCGGGAGCGGGGGTACATCTCAGAGGGTGGGAACCACTACCTCACCATACACGACCCGGAAGCGCTGGCAGCGAGGTGCGAGTAGCTCCCTGTGTGTGACAGGACGTGCGACGGCGCTACGGGAGATATGTAACGTATGTTACAGTTCGGGTGTGACCGGCTTTACTGCGCGCCGTCCCGATCCGTGCGATAATCACACCAGATGACGGGAGAAAGGAGGACGGTGATCGGCGTTGCGCAGGAGTACGAGCTGGCGGACACAGAGCATTCAAGCTGAAATGAGGGGGGGTGGCCGGTATGGCTAACCAGGAAGTAGGGGGGTTCATGGAGAACCTCATGTCCTTTTACGAATCGTTGCCGGAGGATCAGAAGCCGATGCTCGAGGCGATCCTCGAGACGGCGCGGGACGGGGCGGATACGTCTGGCTACATGATGACGAACCCGTACACTGCCGAGATGTTGGCGCGGGGCCAGCAGGACGACCGGCTGCGCGAGGCGGAGCACACGAGAATGGTGCGTTTGGCCGAGGCGGGCAGCGAAGGTTCGACGCAGCGGCGCGGCGGGGCCAGCCTGTTCGGCTGGCTAAGCGGCTGGCTGACCGCCGTTCGGGCGCACGGCGCGCCGCAGGAAAGAGGAGGCGCCATCGGCGAAACTCCCTAGAGCTAAGGAGTGTTCGGGCGCTAGCCAAGCACCGCCCGATCACTCCGTCACAGCAGAGACACGGGAGGCCGGACGTAACCTGAGGAGGAGAGCCTATGGCGGTAAGCGTCGGCGTCGGGCGACAGTAGTTCAGTGCGCCGGTCGGCTAGAGGACATCAGGCACGAGAAAACGATAACATTCAAAGGGAGATGAGAAATGTCCACAGATGATAAGGACGTGACGCAGCAGGCGGACGACACCGAGGGTCATGGCTTCAAGTTCCGTCGTGATGAGCCCACCCCAATCGAGGAGGCGCAGGGCGAGGCGCGTGGAACCATCCGCAGCGCAACGGACGAGGACGTGTCGGGTCACGCGATGAAGCTGGGACAGCGGCGCTCCGATGAGGACGAGGACGTTTCTGGCCACGCGATGAAGCTGGGACAGCGGCGCTCCGACGAGGACGAGGACACCGGCGCGAAAGGCGAGGGAGCACGGGGGACAAGTATCTAACAGCCCCCAAGCGCGAGACTCGACCAACCGCAGACACGCGGCGGGGGTCGATGGGCGTGCTCTCTGGTTCGCGATGGCGATGCGGACTGTGAGGGCTCTCCTGTCGGCCCTACCCCAATGTGCGGCACTGGGTGGTATGCCAGAGCAGCGGCGGCCCGACGACGAGTGCGCACGCACGCAGACTTAATGGGTTGATGCCGGTGGAAACGCCTGAGACCGTGGTCTCGAGCCGTGCGGAGGAATGTCCCCGCACGGCTCCGATCTTTCGTCGTGACTCGCACACCCACAGACAGTCCCCGGCACCACATCGGTTCTCTATCTACTCGCGTAGCACAGGTACTGCGTTAGGAAAGAATTAAGACGAGTGGGGTTATAGTGTAAATGGAAGACGAGTCCGAAGCAGCCCCCCGCCACAGTATCGTTGGTCAGCTCCTTGCGCCATACAAGGTGCTGGGCAAGAGCCGTGACCTGCGGATTCTCTTTGCGGGGCAGCTCGTCTCCACCTTCGGCGACTGGCTGTACAACATCGCTCTCATCGCCCTTGCGTACCAACTCACTGGCTCGGCGACCACCACTGCTCTCATCTCGTTCGTGCGCCTGCTGCCCGCCGTGGTGCTTCTCCCGTTCGCGGGCGTGCTCGCCGACCGCTTCGATCGCAAGCGGCTGATGATCGTCGCGGACCTGGGGCGAGCGGCGTGCATGCTCGGGTTGCTGCTCGTCACCTCGCGTGAGACCCTGTGGATCGCATACCCGCTCACCTTCGCCGCTTCCGCGCTCACCAGCCTCTTCCGCCCGGCAATGGCTGCCACCCTGCCTGCGGTCGTCAAGGACGAGGGAAATCTCGCGCTCACGAACGGGCTGTGGAGCCAGATGGACGCGCTTTCCTTGGTGCTCGGCCCCGCGCTCGCCGGGCTGCTCATCGCAGCCGACCAGACGCGCGCCGCCTTCCCGATCAACGCCGCCACGTTCCTGATGTCTGCGCTCGCACTCTTTCTGGTTCGTATCCCCCCCAGGCAGCCGCAGGCGAGCACGGAGGAGCACGAGGGCTGGCTCTCCGAGACGCTCGCTGGCTTCCGATTCCTGTTCCGCGAGAACGACGGTGTGCTCGCCGCGTTCACGCTCTCCGTCGTCGGCCTCTCGCTTGTCGGCGGCGCGTTCTTCACGCTCACCGTTGTGCTCGCGGAGGACGCGTTCGGACTGGGCACGGCGGGCATGGGCTACCTGAGCGCGGCGTACGGCGCGGGCGGCGTAATGGGTGGCCTGATCTCCGGCCCGCTGCTCGTGCGGCTGCGCCTTGGGCGCGCATTCATTTGGGGCGCCGCCGCCAGCTCCTTCATCTTCCTGTTCCTCGGCTTTGCACCCGTCGGCGTGCTACCGTTCGTGCTCTTCTTCCTGGTAGCAATCACGGACGTGTTCTCGGAGGTGACCGGCACGACGGTGATCCAGACCGGTACGCCGGACGCGCTGCTGGGCAGGGTGTTCGGTGCATTCGAGTCCGCCGTGGTGCTCTCCATGCTGCCGGGTGCGCTCATTGCCGGGCCACTGATCGACGCCGTCGGTCCCCGTGCGGCGACGATCGCCTTCGCGGCGGCAAGCGCCGTGCCCTTTCTCGTGAGTCTGCCGCGCCTGCGGCGACTCGAGGACGCGCTAGGTATGCGCATCTTTTTGCGCGGGGTGCCGGTGCTCGCGGGGCTGCCCCATCGCACACTCGAAGACCTCGCCACCCGCGTGCGGCAGGAGCGGGTGGCCGGGGGTACGGAGATTTTGAGGCAGGGCGAGGCGGGAGACCGACTGTACATCCTGAAGGAAGGGGAGGTCGCGGTGGTGGGACGGGGTGACGGCCAGGGCGAGGTTGAGCTGGCCACGCTTGGCAAGGGCGATTACTTCGGTGAGATTGCCCTGCTTCGGGACGTGCCCCGCACCGCAACGGTGCGAGCGCGGGGGGAGGCAGAGTTGTACAGTCTGGGCCGTGATGATTTTCAGGAACTGCTGGCGCGTTCGGAGGAGCTACGCGGGGCCGTGGCGGGCACGAGCGACGTGCGCTTCGTTGAGACCCAGCAGCGCCTCCTGCTCCGCCGATAAAGCGGCTGCGGCACACGCACCATCGGCGCCTTGGTCAGGGCGTTGCTTCTCCGATACTGGTGGTTTGTTGGGAACGGAAAGGTCGGGGCGAGGAATCCGTGGCTGGGTATACGTATCTGTTCAGAGTTGGGGGGAGTCACGTCCGCGTCCCCGGTGTCTCCCCCGATCGGCACACGGGATGTAGCGGCGCCGACATACGGGAGCGCTACTGCTTGCGGTCCGAAAGCCTGCGTACGGACGCCACCCGCATTCCCACCCCACGAATCTGAACAGTTACGGCGGACCAGGAGCTTTGCCCAGCCGGTGGAACACCGGCGGCTAGTCAGCGACGGTGATCTTCATCTTCGCTTCCTCGCTCACCCCAACGTACTCGCAGTCGAGCAGCGTCTGGAAGATGGCGCGCCGCAACATGCGCACCTCATCCTCATCAAGCAGGCCAGCGTCCGCATCCTTGTTGAGACCAGCGAGTCGATGGAGTCGGTCGAGATAAAACAACTGCCAGCGATCATACGTTTTCACCTGCGGCTGGGTCGGCTCCTCGTTCGCCGGTGTCTGCCCTCGCTCTTCGGTATCGCGCTGGTTCATATCACTTTGTCCAATCTTAGTCTACAGAAACAGTAAGACGATAGTCCCTGGTTCGAGTATAGCAGTCGCATGGACGATGCCAAAGCGGCGGACCACGCTGTCTTCTGGACACTGCCATGGGCCGAGGACTACAATTGCACTCGCAGTGCATACACTCAAACGAAGTAGCGAGGTACTCCGTGGCTGATCTCCGGCCAATCAAGCCGCTCCTGTACAA
>JACDAU010000398.1 GCA_013695265.1 Chloroflexia bacterium | reverse complement strand
GGTGGCCACCTCCTGGGTCCACATCGCCGTTATGATGTGTAGCGCCTCCTCCAACTGGTCGACGCGCACGCCCGCAGGTGGGAAGTCATAGCCGTAGGCCCGGTACTCCGCCTCGTCCCATCCCGCGCCGATGCCCAGGACGTACCGCCCACCGCTGAGCAATTGCAGCGTAGCGGCCATCTTGGCGACGAGTGCCGGGTTGCGGAAGGACTGGCACAGCACTGTGTGACCGAATACCAATCGGGGGTGGAGAGCGGCCATTTAGGTGAGACTGGTAAACCCCTCGAGCAGATCGGCATCACCGGCCTGAAAGTGGTCGATGATCCGGGCCGAGTCGAAGTGCCCGCTCGCGAGGTCGAGTGCGCGGTTGCAATCATCCACGTACGTTGCCCGGCGCGCCATGCTGCGACCGTGGGCCGTGAGCCTCTACCCGTCATCGGTTTCACTGGTTTCCATGCCCCACTCCCAGGCGCTCCTGCTGCTCAAAGAGCCAGCGCATCGCCTCGCGGGGCGTCAGGTGGTTGAGGTCCAGCTCGCGCAGCTCTTCGACCAGCCGCTCGCTTGCGGGCACGCCGGGGCTGACCCCATCAAGCGCGAGCTGATACGGGGCGCCGCTCTCCGCGACATACTGGACGACCGGCGCCGGCTGTTGAGGCGGGGGGCCAGTCTCCGAGTCACAAATGTCTGTCCGCGGAGCGGCGCGCTCGGCCAGCGCCTCCTCAGCGCGGTCTGCCACCCACGGGGGCAGGCCAGCGAGCCGCGCCACGTGTATGCCATACGCCCGGTCCGCTGGTCCCGGCCGCACGGCGTACAGAAAGACGACTCGTCCAGCCTGTTCAATAGCAGCGACGTGGACATTCGCAACATCCGGCAGATCGCGGGCGACAGCGGTCAGCTCAAGGTAGTGCGTCGCAAACAGGGTCCGCGCGCCGATGCGTCCGTGGAGGTCTTCCAGCACCGCGCGAGCAATCGCGAGTCCATCGTGCGTGCCGGTACCGCGCCCGACCTCATCGAGAATGACTAAGCTGCGGTTGGTCGCCTGATGCAATATCGTGGCCGTCTCCAGCATCTCCACCATGAACGTGCTCGCGCCTCGGGCAAGGTCGTCCTGCGCGCCGACCCGCGTGAAGATGCGGTCGACCAGGCCGACGCGGGCACTCCGAGCGGGCACAAAGGAGCCGATCTGCGCGAGCAGCACGATCAGCGCCGTTTGCCGCAGGTACGTGCTCTTGCCGCCCATGTTTGGCCCGGTGACGAGCAGGACGCGCGGATTCTCCCCGCCCAGGCAGCAGTCATTGGGAATGAACGCCTCGCCCGCCAGGCTCGCCTCCGCGACCGGGTGGCGTCCACCAAGAATCTCCAGCGTCTCGCCCTCCTCCAGCGCGGGCCGCGCCCAGTCACAGCGGGCTGCAACAGCCGCGAGGGAGAGCAGCGCGTCGAGGTGCGCGACGCGGCCTGCGGCTCGGAGCAGCCGCCCTGCGGAAGGCGTGATTGCCCCGCCGAGCCAGGCGAGCGCCGCCCGCTCCAGCACGGTGATCTCCTCGTCGGCGGCGAGGATTCGCGCTTCCGCCTCCTTCAACTCAGCAGTCAGGTATCGCTCACCCGTGGCCACCGTCTGCTTGCGCACGTACTCCGGGGGCACGAGGGTGAGGTTTGGCCTGGTTACCTCGATGTAATAGCCGAAGATCTTGTTGTAGCCGACCTTCAGGGAGCGGATCCCCGTGCGCTCCCGCTCGCGGCGCTCCAGTCCGGCAAGCCATTGCCGCGTGCCGCGAGCGCCGTCTACTGCGGCATCGAGCCGCGGGCAGAACCCGGTGCAGAAGCGCGGGCCATCGTCGTTCTCCTCGATAGCCGACTCGATAAGCGCGAGCACCTCGGCGCAGGGGTCCATCTCATCGGCGTACGCGGCGAGCGCTGTGGCGCTGGCAGCGCGCAGTCGCTCCAGAAGTTCCGGCAAAGCACGCAGCGCCGCTCCGAGCGCGAGGAGGTCGCGCACACCCGCCAGTTCCTGTACCACGCGGCCCGTGAGCCGTTCGAGGTCGCCGGTACCGCCGAGCATCGTGGCTAGCGCTGCGCGGTCAGCGGCTCGATCCACCAGCGCTGCGACCACATGTTGCCGTCGCTGGAGTTCCGCCAAATCGCGCAGCGGCCTGCCGACGAGCCGCCGGAGCGCGCGCGCGCCCATCGCGGTGCGGGTCTCGTCGAGGACGCCGAGCAGGCTGCCCCGGCTGCCGCCCGTCCCGAGACTACGCGTGAGCTCCAGGTTGCGCCGGGTGGCTGCGTCCACCCCGACTCGCGTGTCTTCACCTTCCGTGCGCAGGCCGGTAAGGAGTGGGAGCATCAACGGGTTTGTGCGGTTAAGGTAGACGAGAATCGCGCCGGCCGCTCCCGTGGCCGCCGGCATCTCAGCGCAGCCATACGGAACGAGACTTTGCGTGCCGAAGTGGTGACAGAGCGCGGATCGGGCACGTTCCGGCTCGAAGTGCCAGCGCTCGATGCGCGTCCGGTGACCTATGGTGACCGCCTCCTGGTCGTTGTCGGGCACCAGGCATTCCGCTGGGTTCAGCCGGGCGAGCTCCTCCGCCAGGCGGGTGGCGGCGTCCGGTCCATGGAACTCCGCGACCGCGAACTCCCCCGTGCTGACATCGGTCCACGCGAGGCCGACGCGTTCCCCGTGGGCGGACACCGCCGCAAGGTACCGGTTCTCACCCGCAGGCAGCAACGCGGTTTCCGCGACGGTGCCCGGCGTCACGACGCGCATAACCGCGCGTTCGACCAAACCTCGGCCCGGCTCGCTCACCTGCTCGGTGATCGCGACGGTGTGCCCCGCCCCGAGCAATCGCCCCAGGTAGTGATTCAAGGCGTGATGCGGTATGCCGGCCATCGGCACCCGCCCGCTGCGACCGAAGGAGCGCGAAGTGAGCGTGATGCGCGCATCGCGCGCCACGACCCGCGCATCATCGTCGAACGTCTCGTAGAAGTCGCCGAGCCAGTAGAGCAGGATCGCGCTCGGGTGTTGCGCCTTGAGGTCGAGATACTGCCGACGGGACGGCACGAGGCCGAGCTCCTTGCCCCCGCTCTCCTTCGACCCGTCCTCGTGGGTGGCTGCGTGTGTCATGGCGCGATTATACCCAGTCCCGCAGTGGGCGGCATCATTT
>JACDAU010000389.1 GCA_013695265.1 Chloroflexia bacterium | reverse complement strand
TGCTCCTGCCACGGAGCCGCGAGCGGGTGCTCTCCGGTCTGGGTGCGTACCGGGAGCACCTGAGCACGATGTACCGGGCGATCCAGACCACTACGGGCTGCGACGTTATCGTCGATTCCTCGAAGGTTCCGCTCTACGGCCGGATTCTGCAAACCCTGCCCGAGGTGGAGCTGTCCGTCGTCCACCTGATGCGCGACCCGCGCGCCGTCGCGTACTCCTGGCTGCGGAAGAAATCCCTGCCGGACTGGGGCCACCAACAATACATGCCAACGTATGGTCCGATCCAGAGCGCGCTGAGCTGGGACCTCTGCAACGTGGCGTCGGAGCTGTTCTGGCGGCGCAGACCCGACAAGTACCTGCTGCTGCGCTACGAGGACTTCATCGCCGACCCACGCGGCTCGGTTCGCACCGTGCTGGACCTCGTGGACATCGGGCCCGTCGAACTGCCGTTCACCGACGCGCACACGGTCCAAATGGGGCCGAGTCATAGCGTCTCGGGGAACCCAAGCCGCTTTCGGACCGGCCCGGTCGAGCTCCGCGTGGACGAGCGCTGGAAGCGTAAGATGCCGGGGGCCGCGAGGTCGCTTGTCAGCACGTTCGTTGGGCCACTCGGAAAACGGTACGGGTACGATCTATGGTAGCCGCCACCACCACCTGGCCGCCGGGCGAACGCATGAAGCGACCGCTATGATCATGAAAGTCCCTGGGACGCAACGACAGATCGCGCTCACCCCGCTTAAGCTGCTCGGCCTGGTGCTCCTGCTCATCCCCATAGTGTGGCTGACGTATCTGCTGGTAAACATCTGGCGCACGGAAGCCGCGATCCACGAGACGCTGCCGGATATGGCGAGCGTCTCCTTCACCCCCGAGCCACAAGGGACGCAGCCGATCCTGATCTTTCCCACGCCCGACGCCACCAGCCCGGCGGCCGCCACCACAGCGCCGAACGCCACGCGGCCATCCGGCGTGCCCACTCCGTACGATGCGGGACAACTGGTGCCGAACCCAACCGCGAGTCAGCCAACCCCGGCGGCTGCGGACAGCTCGATCAAAGACTGGCACGGGAAGAAGCGGATCAACGTGCTCCTGCTCGGCCTTGATCAGCGCGAAGACGAGGGTACCCGTCCCGATACGATCATGCTGGCGTCGCTGGACTTCGAGCACAACAAGGCGTATGTGCTCAGTATCCCGCGCGATCTCTACGTCAACGTGCCGGGCTTTCAGTACCACAAGATCAACGCCGCGTACGCGATCGGGGAGAATCCCGAGCACAAGAAGAAGGTCAACGGCGGGCTGGGGCTGATGCTGCTGACCCTGCGATCCAACTTCGGCATTAAGCGCATCGACGCGCACGCGCGGGTGAGCTTCGAGGCGTTCGTCACGGGCGTCGATAAGATCGGCGGCATCGACCTCGTCGTGCCAAAGCGTCTTGTCGACCGGAAATACCCCGAGGATGGCAAGGAGATACGCGTCGCCTTCAAGAAGGGCTCGCAGCACATGAACGGCGAGCAGGCGCTGAAATATGCGCGCATCCGGCACACGGACAACGATTTTGGCCGCATCCAGCGCCAGCAGCAGGTGCTCCTCGCGATCCAGCAGAAGACGCGTACCCCGTCAACCATCCTGAAGGCGCCGGGCCTGCTCGGCGTGATCAAAGACAACGTCAAGACAAGCCTCAGCGCGCGTGACCAGATTCGGCTCGCCCGATGGGGAGCGAGCCTTCCACGGGAGAACATCGAGTTCTACACCCTGCAGGGCCAGATAGGCACCACACAGGAGGACGAGTCCGTGGTCCGTGCCGACAAACGAGAGGCGGATGCGACACTTGATCGGGTCTTCGGGCCGGAGGAAGCGGAGTTTCGCCCGTAGGCGGGCCTGCCATGCCCCCGACCGTCCCGGACGGAGGACCAGCGGCAGACCCCGCGCCCACTGCCCGCCCGCAGCACGAGTAGTCTGTCACTCGTGGAATGAAGGCTAGAGGCGCCTGAGCTTGATGCGTGCATCATCGGTGGTGAACGGCCAGTCGAGCTGGCCGCCCTTGGCGTCGCGCCGCTCCCGCCATGCCGTCACCTCGGCCCTCAGCATCTCGAAGTCGGGCACCCCGCGGTCCAGGCGCTGGCGGCTTCGCACGCTCAATTCGATCTCCGCCATATTCAGCCATCTGCCGTTTCGCCGTCTTCGCGCCGCCCTTACGGGAAGGCGCTACGCACCTTGCTTGGGAGTGTGATGGATCTCCAGCTTGTCCGCTAGCCGCTTGGTCTCATTGGACTCGACAGCCTCGTAGAGCGAGGCGGGGGTGTGGGTGTTGAGGTTAAACTCTTTCACGATGTTAATGGCACCAGGTCTTGACCTGCTTGGACCCACCAGTGGTATCCGGTGAGGCTTTGCAGCGTCTTGGGTTCGTCCCAGAACTGCAGCAGTGCCGCGGTGATTGCCGCCTCCAGCTCGTCGAGACCCGCGAACACCCGGTTCGATAGCTCGGACCGCAGGGACCGGAACACGCCTTGTCCGGATGAAGCTCGGGGCTACAGGGCGGCAAGCGCATCGCCAGCACCCCCTCGGGCCATGCCGCCTTGCCGCAGTTGTGCGAGCCCGAGCCGCCCATCGCCAATCCCACCCTCTGCCCCGCCATCTCGTGTCCGAAACGCTCGGCGCAGATCTGCAGGCAATCCGCGTTGACGTGCGGCAACAGCAGGAAGAAGCCGTCGCTGGAGAGCGGCGCCACCGCCACGTAGAGCCACAGCCACTCGTATGTGTCCTCGTACCCCCCAGGTGGCCGTTCCCCATACGGGCACCATCTCTTCCGCAACCATACCTTCAGGCCGAACCTGCCCTCACCCCCGCACCACGACCGCTGTGCAGCAAGCCCACGGAGTCGATCAGCTAATTCCGCTGTTCCTCGCGTTCCCGAGGCCGTTGCCAGAAACGGCTGTGCCGTTTCTGAACGCCTCCGCGGCCTCCGGATGCGAGCGCCTGTGCGCGCGTCGACCGGTCTTGCGCTTCGCCTTGTGCTTGCGTAGCTGCCACCGTACCCCGTTGACCGAGCCGTACTCGATGCTGTGCTCCCGCGCCAGGTACCCGCGGACGTCCTGAGCGCGTCGCTATCTTCCCGAGCCGCATCTGTGCTTGCAACGCCTCGTATGCCTCGGGCACAAGTCGGCTCGCCTTACCGGGTCGAGGCTGCTCCTCGATGGGGCCCACAAGCCCCGACTGCTTATTCTGTGCCCACCATCGCCTCAACTGTCTCAAGCGGAAGCCCACACGTGGTGCGCACGCCGACACGCTTGTGGGCCTTACCGTCCTTGAGCAGCAGCATCCACACCCTCGCCCCCGCAACTCCCGCTCGCGCCTGCCCAATACAGCCTCGCTCTCCTCTATTACCTCGGGGTAATTGATGCGCATCCCTACCCCCTGCCTCACTCGACCACACCTCAGCACAGACAGAGCCATCTCCACCGTGAAAGAGTATGAGAAGGCCTCCCTGTGCGTATCATCAAAACATGACGTTCTTCATGGGCGGACAGCAGCCCGGCGAGCTGGAGGCGGGGGTGGCGGCCGCGCTGTTCAGTGTGTCGTTCTCCGTCGCCTCCGGTGGACTCATCACCCTCTTGCTGACGGCGTGGATCGACTCACGGTACCCGGCGTTGCGCGCGTACCGAAGCGGCTCGCCGGTTGAGGAGGAGTCCCATTCGCTTAGCCCTGATCCTCTCTGAGTCCAAATGTCTCCTCAGCTTCTTCTACGATGGGCCTTAACTCCCCGAGGTAGTAGCGTATGAGAGCCACGGCGCTTCGATCGTCGTGCGTCCAATCGTCGAAGTGCAGGGATCCCGTCAGCGATGCCTGTTGTGCCCGTGTCTCCAAGTGGCTCGACTGCCGCCGTTGTGGCTGTCGGCGTCTCCACCGGCGCAGCCGTTGCATCCATCCTCGTCGGAAGTCCCGCCAGAGTATTCTAGGCGGCCGACGATACCAAGGGGCGCCGCGTATGATGGTCGCGGTGACTGACGCGGTGGCATGGCCCGTGGCGGTGAACGATGCGAAGAAGCGTCCGTGGACTCCCGCCGGACCAATCTTCAAGATGAAGTTGCGTTTATCCAGCATATACCCTAAAATGGAATCCGCCTTCATCCGCTCCTGCTGTCGCGCATACCAAGCGTTGAAACTCTCGGCATGGGCGTATTGCTTTTGAAGGTGGAACGTTACGCTGCGACCGAAGACAATCGCGGCCTCAAGGTAGTTGCTGAACGCCTGCCGGTCGTCTAACCCTTCTTCCTCCGCTCTATCGAGGAAGAAGAGAGCCTTAGAGAGAGTAAGGCTAGCCGTGCTACGAGTCGTCACTGCTCGAGGTTGAACTGGACCTGCGTCCCGTCTGATTGCTTCACACTCTGCGCATCCATGACCAAGCCGTAAGGCGGTGGCATCCTGGTCCGGCACCGTTCACATGGCTGCGGCGATCCTAATCCCATACTGTCCATATCTAACCAAGATTCACACGGACATCAGTACCGAAATTTTGGCCAGCGACTTCGCACGCCATCCGAATTACTCTCTCCACTCCCTGTCGACTGAGATTACTTCCAACCCACCAACCAGTGCGTAGCGGTCGGGCGTGTTCAGTCACCAAGTCGGGCCGATCCGGAAAGAGTTCCTCCTTCGTTCGGCCAACGTATCGGCGCGTTCGGCCATGCTTGGGTAAGGCCGCAAGACGATCCAAGAAGGTAGGATCGCGGGCATCAAGCTGCCGAAGAAGGTTGACCAGCACATCGTGTGCGCTGTGGGCAGAGAACGCTTCACCCTGAAGGACAAAGCCCACAGCAGCGGGAAAGCCATGTGATGCAGGAGATGCCATTTTCTCGGGAGCTTGTCGCCCCCGAGGCTTGGGAGGAACTCTTGGCAGCGACGACGTATCCTTCAGCCGTACCTGCTGCGTGAGGAATGATGCAACGGTGTCCGGGTTGGGTTTGTAGCCACACAGACTTTCGACTTTGTCGGCGATTAGTTCCACCAACAAGTCGTCTCCATCCGCGACCAGTTTCGACCAAGCCTCGGGCAACGTGGCCTGGATTTGACGCTCTCTGGCGATGTTTCGATAGTC
>JACDAU010000386.1 GCA_013695265.1 Chloroflexia bacterium | reverse complement strand
GGAATGCGCACCCCAGTACTACGATGGTATGCCGCACCACAATTTCAGGGGCGGCAAGGTCGCGGTGCGAATGGCGACATGGTCGGAGATAAAGCCTATTTTTCCGACTGCTCTTTCTTTGGAATGTATAAATTCCAGCCAGGGTATATCAGATCTGGGTTCTGCAGATCCTGGCCCGACTGCTTCGCACGCTGCTTGTTGTACTGCCATACCAGCGGCCATAGCATCTCGTCCCCATAATACCTGGCGGCGATCCGCCGTAGATAGTCGCCCTCCGCGACCGTGCGCTCGCTCAATATTCGACGCGCCTTCCGACGGTTCGCTGCTGACGCAGTGGCTTTTGCCTTAGTGGCGGGCTTTGGCGCCGCGGCTGGGTTTTTTGCCGACGGCTTGTTCGCCAAGCGCTTTGGCCGAGCCTTGGACGTGGCAGCGCGTCCGGTGGTTGTCTTGACGGCCGTTGTCTTGGGCTGGCGCCCCACAAGGTTCGACGCACCGTCGAGCGCTTTCTGTGTGGCCCTGGATATCCGTTGTATCGTCGGAGAGTCCGTAAGCCCGTTCTCCCCGCGGCGGAGGTTCATACTTGGGAGCGCGAGAAGCAGCGCCACAAGAACCACGAGCGCGAGTCCCACGAGGCGAGTACGCGGCGACAGCCTACCCCCGGTCGAGACGCGCGGTCGCAGGTTGCCCAACATCGATGTGCGCTCCGTTGAAGACTTTTCCACCAGAGTCCTGCTCCGAAGTCCGGCCACCAACGAGGGTGCCTGCGCTGACGCACTACGCGCAGTGACATCCAGTACCCCTGCAGCCCTGCTGTCACTGCCAGTGGTGCGCGCCGCTAGAAAGACGGAGCAGTTTGCGTGCTGCGAGGAAGTGCAGTACGTTTCGGCGTACTTGGAGCTTATCATGGTTGCTGGTGTTAAGGCGTTGCATCGATGACCGCTCCTGCCCGTCGTGTCGGTCATAGCGAATGGGCAGGCGGTGGGGTGTGCGGTTTTCGGGGATTCTGCTTCCGTGTTCATATGCCACACCTCAGTCGACCGCGACATCTTGGCCGCGACTGATACAATTGTACTCGACGAACGCTGACGATCGCGTGACTGTTACCCTCGAATCGGTTACATTACTGTCAGACTTGCACCAGGAGCAATTGTCATTCAACCGCTTCTCCAGCACCCCGAAGTGCTGTAGAATGCGTCGCAAAGTTTGACAATGACAAGTATCCTGCAGTAGCCATCACCATTCACTCGCGCGCCGGTTGAGTTGGTTGAAGCTGAATTGGAGTATGACGTGACACAGCAAGGAGCATTCGTGCTGGTCGTCGACGATGATCCACTGATGTGCCGGCTTGTAGAGGTATTGCTCGAGACCCAGGGGCATAGCGTCGTGACGGCCGGCGACTACGAGTCAGCGATGGCTGCAATTCGGGCACGCATCCCCGATCTCATCCTGCTTGATGTGCAACTCCCTTCGATAGACGGCTTCACGATCATGCGCCAGCTCAAGCGACTGTATGACGCAGTGCCGATCATCATGCTAACGGCGCGCGCCGAAATGCAGGACCGTCTGATGGGATTGGAGACGGGTGCGGATGATTACGTTGTGAAACCATTCGAGCCAGCGGAGTTGCTCGCACGGGTCAAAGCCGTCCTTCGACGCTCGAAGAAGCACCTGACCTACGCCACAGACCTGGTCGTGGAACGAGGTGGGCTGCGCCTCGATGTGCCCGGTATGACCGTCACGAACTCAACGGGCCAGTCGGCGCTGCTGACGCCAACGGAGACGCGCATATTGCACCGATTGATGTCCCGTCCAGACTACGTGATATCTCGTGAGGAGTTGACCTCGTTTGCCATCGGTGCAGGCGCTGACACGACGACGAATCACATCGATGTGTACATCGGTCGCATCCGCAAAAAGATCGGCGATGACACGAACAAGCCCCGACATATCCTGACCGTGCGTGGAAGCGGATACAAGTTTCAGTCGTCCGAGAGCGACGTGGCAGAGATGCAACCACGGTCGGCGAATACGTAGTTGTCGATGAAGTACTCGTCGACCTCGTTCGATGTGGACACGCTCGCGCTCACCCGCGAGGGACATCTGCACAGCAGCTTGCGAGAGATTGTCGCCGAGGCATCGCGGGTCATCAATTTTCAGGACTGCTCCATCGCGCTGTATGATCCCGTCCAGCAGGAGCTTGTTACCTTGGCTGGTTCCAACCCCGAACTACACACGCGCCACACCCGCTTCAAGATCGGGCAGGGAATTGGCGGTCATGTTGCGGAGAGTTTGGAGTCGGCGCTCGTGGTGGATGTGTCCATCGACCCACGATTCGTGCAGCTTGGTCCGCGTCCCGTGGGCTCGATGTTGTGCGTCCCGATCTTCCAGGAAGGACGTCGCCTGCTTGGGACCATCACCGCGGTCAGCCGGCAGAAAGATGCCTTCGGCGAACACCAGCTTCGACTCCTCGAGATGATCGCATCAATGGCCGGGCGCTCCCTCGCACAGCTTGTGCGAGCCCAGCAACTGCAGGTGCTGTACGAGATGGGTCAGCAATTGCTGGCGTCCACGGACACGGACCAGGTCTTCGATTTGCTACGGCGAAGTGTCGGCGGACTTATGTCGTGCGATCTCCTGCACCTCCGCCAGATTGCCCCGATCCCCTCCAAGCCGTATACATGGTGGGCGGCATCGCCCGTGCCCGATCCCCCGTGGCCGGACTTGAGCGCGCTCATGGCTGGAGGCGCTCGCGTGCTGCTGGCTGAGGACCTGCCCCCCGGCTCTATCCCGCCAGTTGGTGTCGAGTGCCACTCCTTCCTCTTTATGCCCCTGCTTGTTGCTAACACCGCACTGGGATACGTGCTCGTGGGCTCCGGGGCTCGAAGGGCGTATAGCTCCGAGCATGTGGCTACGCTGGAGACGATTGGTGGGCAGGTGGCGCTCTGGTTGAGAAACGCCGCACTGAATCGGAGGGTCATCGATCAGAGCGAACGCCTCGAAGCCTTGTTTCTGTATAGCTCCGAGGCTATCGTCATGCTGACGGACGGGCGTGTCACTCGAGTCAACCCTGCGGGGTTCAGGCTGCTGGGCGTGGAGCCAGATCGGGTACTCGGCGAGCAGCAGGACGCCGTGCTTTGCTTGTCTCCCGTCGAGGCCGCCCTGGGCGAACGTCCGCTCTATCAACTACGTACTCCCCGTGGTAGCCGCGAGGTGGAGATGTCCATCTCTGATGTCGTAGCCGCTGGCGAGGAGCATCGTATCCTTACACTGCGCGATGTGACGGAGCAGCGCGAACTCGAACGCGCGAAGGCCCACTTTATGTCGATGGTGTCACACGAACTGCGCACGCCATTGGGGTCGGTCCTCGGCTTCGCAGATGTCCTGTATATGAGTGCAGGCGACCGAATGTCCGACGAGGAGATTGAGTATCTGGAACATATCAGGACCAGCTCGCGCCGCCTCGTGCAGCTCGTCAATGACATTCTCGACCTCTCGCGCATGGATGCCGGTCGCTTCCATCTGAGTGTTGGTCCAATGTTGCCGGGCGACATCGCTCGGCAGGTGCTCGCCGAACTTTCTGAGATGGCGAGAAGCGCTGAGGTTCTGCTCGAGGCGGATGTGCCGCCGAACGGCTCGGCTATTCATGGGGACGCGCGTCGTGTGCACCAGGTATTGATCAACATCGTCGGGAATGCGCTGAAGGTAACACCTGTCGGCGGCACGATCACCGTTCGGGTCGAGTACCTGGGACAGGATGTCCGGTTCAGCGTCGAGGATACGGGGCCGGGGATCCCCGAGCACGAGCACGAGCGAATATTCGAGCGCTTTTATCAGCCGGTTACGTCACGCGGGCTCGCCGCAACGACTGGCTCAGGGCTTGGTCTGACAATCGCACGGCAGCTCGTGGAAGCGCATCAGGGCAGGATGTGGCTGGAAAGCGAGGTCGGCCGTGGCAGCGTATTCTTCTTCACGCTTCCCGCCTCGCGAAAGCGCCGACGTCCGCGCCGCGAATTACCCACCTGACGCGCGTTCGCGGTCACGACAGCTTCTGCAGACCACGCCGGACGCGCGCTACCAGTTCCTCGGTGTGGAAGGGCTTGCGCAGGTAGTCATCGGCGCCCGTCTCGAGGCCGGCCTGTATGTCGGAGACCTCTCCCTTGCCCGTCAGCATGAGGACAAAGGCGTCCCGGAGTTGGGCATCATGGCGCACCTGGCGCAAAATCTCGTACCCATCGAGGCCGGGCATCGTGACGTCCAGGAGCACCACGCTTGGCCGCAAGGTGCTGAGTGCCGCGAGGGCTTCCAGTGGTCCGGCAGCCCGCGCTTCGATCTCTTCATCGTCGAGGATGTCGAGCAGCATCTCCTGTATGTTGACATCGTCGTCGATGATCAGTACCATAACTCACTCTCACTAACCTTGCCCCTGCGTCGCCGGCAGCACGTTGAAAACATCGCCATGACCAGCTATCCGTCAGCGGCCCCGTCAGATAGTTTCCCAAAGCCAAAGCCCACGATTAGGCGATTATATATGTGCTCAGGCCCAACATGACTCGAAATCCGCCGGGCGCACCTGCCTCAAGTGCCGTCCACGACGTTGATTGTGCGGCTAAACAACGGGGACGTGCTTCCATAGGCCGGGAACGCAGGCTCAGGCCGCACTGGTACTCGCCCTTCTCAGTGATTGTATGCCAGAAGCTCTGAATAGTGGATGACAGAGGCAGCCGTTCCGGTAACGAAATCGTCACACGCGTTGCAAACGCGGCACCCGTCAGCTGTAGCACGGTCCCGAAGTCTTGTTCAAGCGCGCCGGTAGCGGCCCGCGCTTGCCTGAGGGCCGGACGTGCCGTGCCCGGTGTCGCCTGGGCTCTGTCTGATTCTGCCAAGTGCAACTGCAGCGGCCCACTCCCGCTTCGTCTGCTGACATGGGACAATGTGATTTGCCGCTCACTTGTCGGGGTAGCGGTAGGTGTCTTTCTGGCCGAACGAATAGAAAGGAAGGCGCGTGGCAGAATCTTCGCCGAATAGTGACCGTGATGCTATGCGTGTCGCCCCACAACCGCCGCCCGGTGCATGGACGTTGTTTCGGCTCTGGCTCGGTATTGGTTCGCAATCATTCGGCGGCGGCACAGCGACCCAGTACCTCATCTTTCAGGCGTTCGTGGAGCGTCGGCGCTGGTTTAGCCCGGAGGAGTTCGCGCGAAGCTTCTCCGTGTGCCAACTCACGCCGGGTATCAATCTGCTGGCCCTCACCATCTTGCTTGGCTGGCACCTGCGCGGTGCGGCCGGCGTCGCGGTCTCACTGGCAGGCCTTCTCCTACCCAGCGTGACAATAACCGTGCTCATGACCGCATTGTATACGAGCGTGCGGGACTTGATGGTGGTGCGCGACGCTCTCAAAGGTGTCGTGCCTGCGACCGTGGGACTCGGTCTCCTTATGTCGTGGCAGATCGCCAAACCGCTGCTCACGGCGAGCCGAAGCATTGGAAAGGGCAGTCTTGTCGTGGATCTGATGCTGCTCATCGCGAGTGGCCTGTTGCTCGTACTCAGCCGCCCGCCCATAATCGTCGTATTGCTTACGGGTGGCACCGTCGCTGGCACCTACGCCTGGCTGCGCGGACGGGCCGCCGACAAAGTTGCGTCTGCCTAGTGGACTATCTGCTCTACTTTTGGCTGCTGCTCAAGGCATCGCTCTTCTCGACCGGAGGGCTGGGCAACCTACCGATCCTGCACGAGGACCTGCTCGCCCGCGGCTGGGCAACGGACCGGCAGTTCTCCGAAGCTCTCGCTGTGGGTCAGATCAGCCCCGGCCCGAGCGGACTCTGGGTCATCAGCCTCGGCTATCTTACTGCTGGCTGGGCGGGCTCGGCGCTAGCAGGTTTCGCGATCTGTCTGCCACCACTGGTCGTACTGGCCGTGGAGCAAGTCTATCGCCGGGTCCGCAGTCACGTCGCCGTGGAAGGCTTCGTCCGGGGCCTGAGCATCAGTGTTCTAGGTGTCTTTCTCGTCGTGCTTGTCGGGCTATTGCGGTCGAACGGCCTGGACGGGCGAGCCGTCGCCATAACGATCGCAACAATCGCGCTCGCCTTGACCCAGCGGTTGCCGGTATCGGTGATTCTGCTTCTGGCAGCGGCTGCAGGAGTGATCCTGTACCGGTGACTGGTTGATCGGTGCGGACTTTTTGGTGATTTCTCCAGTCGTCGCTTGCACGGACGTTCCCAACGAGGTGCCGAGCCCTGTTGTCCGTGGTGGAATGTCGTTGCCTCGGGATTTACAGCCACCGGCCAGTTACGCAATCCCGCAGATTGATTTTCTTCCTTCGCCCGACAGTACAGTGTTGGCCCCTGCCTGCACTCGAAAGGACAAGTCACCGCAATGGTCGGCAACACAGGCGGAGCGTTTGGATGACCGTTCGACTCGTGGCGCTCTGCTTGCGGATCGGATACAGGACTTCATACAGGAGGCATTAACGAGATGATCAGAGATATCGGCCATCCCGCGTTTGCGGCATACGATGTGGAGAAGACGCTGGAGTTCTATGCCCAGTTGGGCATCGGTGAATCGTTTCGGCTGCACAAGGACGATGGCTCCCTGATGCTCATCTACCTGCACGTGGCTGGGGATCGCTTTATCGAGGTGTTTCCGAATGGACCGGAGCCAGACCCTGAGCGGCGGCAGAGCTTCCGGCACCTCTGCCTCTTGACTGGGGATCTGGACGGCACGGTGGAGGCGCTGCGGTCCCAGGGCGTCACCATCGATCGAGAGCCGACGCAAGGTCTCGATCACAACATGCAGGCGTGGATCGCTGATCCCGATGGCAACGCGATTGAACTGATGCAGCTTTCGGAAGAATCACCGCAGCGCGAGGTCACCCGTTCCTCGACGGTGCAAGAGTGACTGAATTCTGGGTAGGGTGACCCACTTTATGGCCTCGAAGTGGCAGGGTTCGCACGGGAACAGGCACGGAGACCGATACCTTACGGAAGGCGTACTTCTACTTCGTTAAGCAATGGACAAACGACGAACAAGGGAAGGCTGGGGTGAAAGCCAGTTCGGTGATGTAGCGGACACGGGTCATGCTAAATACCCAACCAACCTAACGCAAGCAACCGGTCGATCACCATTGAGAGATAGAGGAGCGCCAGGTACGTGTTGGAGTACATGAAGAGATTCCACGCCCGCGCTGTCGTTCCCTTTCGCACTAACTCCGACGCCCGGATCACGAACACGATCCCCAGGGCGAGCGCCACCACCACGTAGAACAGACCAAGCGACCGGGTGGCGAACGGCAGGACGGTCACCACCAGAAGCACGACTGCGTACCGCAGGATACTGCGTCGCGTCGCGGCCTCGCCTCGCACTACTGGCATCATCGGCACGCCGGCGGCGCGATACTCCTCCTGCCGCACAAGCGCAAGGGCCCAGAAGTGGGCGGGGGTCCAGAAAAAGATAATCGCGAAGAAAAGTACGGCGGGGAGTCCGACGTTGCCGGTTACCGCCGCCCAGCCGACGAGCGGTGGAACCGCCCCCGCCGCGCCCCCGATCACAATGTTCTGCACCGTGGTGCGCTTGAGCCACAGCGTGTACACAAAAACATAGAACAGGTTCCCGGAGATCGCCAGCGCCGCCGCCGCCAGATTCACCGTCGCCCAGAGCTGGAAGAACGCCATGCCCGAGAGCGAAACGCCGAAGATCAACGCGCTCCTTGGGGAGACACGGCCCGTGACGACCGCTCGTGTCCGCGTGCGCCGCATCCGGGCGTCCAGATCGCGGTCCAGGCATTGATTAATCGCGTGTGCGCCGCCGGTAGCGAGCGTACCGCCGAGCATCGTGAGCAGTATGAGCGGGAGCAGCGGGCGCTCCGGCATCTGCTGCGATGCCGCAATCAGCATTGAGGCAACGGTCGGGATCAGGAGCAGCGGGATGATGCGCGGCTTTATGAGGCTGAGGTACACTTGCACCCTTGCTGGGAGGTGCGAGACCGGGCGGTCATCCGGCGCATCGGCCCTGGCGAGGTTCTGCGCCGAAGACGTGGCTGGGACCGTCGGTCCCAGCCGGATAAACGCGGTCATTACCACTAGCGCGCCCCAGGTCAGTGCCGCCAACGCCAGGTGTGCGCCACGCAGAAACGCCGGCGCTCCCCACCAGATCGTGAACGCGCCGAGGAACACCTGCGATACGTACAGTGTTCCGAGAACATGGGTGGCCAGCAGGAGCCGGCGGTCGTGCCGACGCGTGCGCCAGATGGTCACACCCAGCGCGAGCATCAACACGTCCGAGAAGCCAACAGCGATTCTATGGCCGAATGACACGAACTGCGGCCAGGTCTGCGGCAACCAGCTCTCTGGCGAGCACTGCGGCCACGACGGACAGGCAAGCTCCGCGTCGTACCCAATTACCGCAGAGCCGCTGAACATCGCCAGATACGTCCAGCCGACCGTGCCGAGCGCGAGCCACCATAGCCACCCAGAGCCTGCCGTTACCGGCTGAGCCGACGCAGCAGGGGCCAGTCGCGCAAACACGGCAAGCAGGATGATTGCAGCGAGCAGCAGCATCGAGTTGCCCATATGGGCGGCAACCCATTTGTGATCGAGCTCCAGCCAGACCGTGATTGCTCCGAGTAGTGCCTGACCAACATAGGTCACTCCGGCAAGCAGTGCAGCATACAACAAGCGCCTCGGCCGCCGGAAGAAGAGGACTGTGGAGAGGACCGTTGCCAGCATGAGCCAGCCGACGAGAAAGCCGACCAGGCGGTGATTCCACTCGATCAGGGCGTGGTACTCGAGCGCGGGCAACCAGCGCCCGTTGCACACCGGCCAAGAACGACCGCAACCGGTGCCCGAGCCGGTGACGCGCACAATGCCGCCCAACACGATCAGCAGCCAGACGCAGACTGCCGCAGCGAGCGTGATGGTACTATAGCGCGGGCCTATCAAACCACGCAGCGCGCGTACAGCGACGAGTATCACGAACCAGGCTCGAGACAGACCGACCAATACAGTATGGGGAAGCAACGTGCCAGTGGACCGCACCAACCCGTTCAATCCTCTCCAGCCCGACTCGAGCGAAGATTTGCTTGCCATCCCAACACCGCCCAACCAGTTCTGACTCGCGCCAGCACCCTCGGATTGAGTGAGCGCCCGTATACCGTTACAGGTACATTGTACCCGCTTCCATCGCTTTTGCTCAGGTCCAGGCCGACGGCCCCGGTTCTGTGGCCGCGGTCCGATCCGTGCTACAGTACGCAGTTGCAAACGGAAAACACACGCTAAAGGAGAGATCATGATCCCGACGCTTCAATTCGGCCGTACCGGTCACGAGAGTACGCGCACACTTTTTGGTGCTGCGGCCTTCGGTTCCGTCACGCAGGACGAAGCCGATCGCACAATGGAGCATCTGCTCCAGCATGGTATCAATCACATTGACACGGCAGCGTCGTACGGGGAGTCTGAGTTGCGCATCGGCCCCTGGATGGCGGAACACCGCTCCAAGTTCTTTCTTGCCACGAAGACGGGCGACCGCGACTATCAGGCGGCAAAGGATTCGATCCGCCGCTCGCTGGAGCGGCTGCGCGTCGACCAGGTGGACCTCATTCAGCTCCACAACCTGGTCGAGCCCGAGGAGTGGGAGCAGGCGCTGGGATCCGGTGGGGCGCTCGAGGCCGCGATTGAGGCGCGAGACGAGGGTCTGGTCCGGTTCATCGGCGTCACCGGTCACGGGCTCACCATAGCCGCGATGCACAAGCGGTCTCTGGAGCGCTTCGACTTCGATTCCGTGCTCCTGCCTTATAGCTATCCACTGATGAAGAATCCGCAGTACTCCGCAGACTTTGAAGCGTTGTTTGACCTTTGCCAGGAGCGGAACGTGGCGATGCAAACGATCAAGTCGATCACCCAGGCGCCGTGGGGGGACCGCGAGCAGACCGCCGCGACGTGGTACGAGCCGTTGCGTGAGCAGGCAGACATCGATCTGGCGGTCAACTGGGTTCTGGGGAGGCCGGGACTGTTCCTCAACACCGTGGGCGACATTGAGGTGCTGCCGTTGGTCCTTGATGCCGCGAGCCGGCTGGACGCCAGCCCATCGGACGCGCAAATGGACAGCTTGATCGAGCAGCGGGAGATGGAGCCCCTGTTCGCCTAGAAGCTGTGACAGGGGTTGGAATTGCGGGGAACTGAACGAGTGGAAATATGAACTCCCCGCAAACCCTCCCAGTTCAATGGAGTTGTGAGTCAGTCTTGCGAGATCAGGGCGGCCAAGCATACGTCGTTCGTGGTGGCGTACATCAGGGAGGCTCGGCGTCGGGAGGTTGGCGGCGAACTCGGAGAGGACGCACTTTCGAGAGTTGAAAGCTTGATGCCACCGACTTGAACTTGCAACGAGGTGAGCCGCGTTCTTGCGCCGCTTTCAACGTCACCGAGTTCGGAGGGCCGCCGTGAGTGTAGAGTTTCTGTTGACGACCCTTATCGTTGTCGCAACACCTGGCACCGGGGTGCTCTATACACTGGCTGCAGGTCTGTCACGAGGAGTCCGCGCCAGTGTGATCGCTGCGGTCGGGTGCACGCTTGGCATTGTTCCGCACATGCTGGCGGCGATCATGGGTCTCGCAGCGTTTTTGCATACGAGCGCACTCGCGTTCCAAGCCCTGAAATATCTGGGTATGGCCTATCTGCTCTACATGGCCTGGTGCACCATGCGCGACAAGAGTCCGCTCGCTGTGGTCGCGGCGACGGTCCCCCGCTCGGAAACAAAAGTGATTGTCTCCGGCATTTTGATCAACATCCTCAACCCGAAGCTGACGATCTTCTTTTTCGCGTTCCTGCCTCAATTCGTGACGACCAATGAACCACATGCGTCCGTACTCATGTTGAAGTTAAGTGCTGTCTTTATGATTCTCACGTTCGTCGTTTTCGCCATCTATGGAGTATTCGCCGCTGCGGTTCGGACCCACGTGACCTCGCGTCCTCGCGTGGTGACCTGGATGCGACGTAGTTTTGCCAGCGCTTATGTTTTACTCGCCGGCAGGCTCGCAATCACCGATCGATAATGCGTTTTTACCGCTTCGCCTAACTGCGTACCGGGATCATGGTTTCGCATGATGCATTTCCATGACACCTGGAGAGACTGTCCGGAGTTTGCCCTCGCGTGTTGTAGTTTGGGCAACGGTCAGAACTTGGCCGTCGAATTCTATTCGGCGGGTGACGCTACCAGCCCCAATGGTTCAAACGCCGCGCAGGTCATCGTCAGTGAGGTGGAGGCGCCGAAGAACACGAGTCTCGCAGGCATCGCACCGCTGAGAACCACTTATCCCGCCGTCGTCACGAGATTGCTCGGCATTGTGCAGGTAATCCCCTCGTTCCCGCGCCCAACGGAGCGACGTTTCCCAGTTAGGCCCGGGCCGGATGTCGGAGTGAGGAGCGCCTTTAACCTTTGTTATACTGTGGTTGACGGCAACTGTTCCTGGGAGTACAACGCCTCTTGATCGCCACGGACATCGGCTACATCGCACTTGTGCTCGCGTTCGTTATCGCCGCCTATGGTCTCGCGGCCGGGGCGCTGGGTGCCCATCACCGCTCACAGCGACTGGTGCGGAGTTCCCAACACGCGATCCTCGCCACGGCGGCGCTCTGCTCTGTGGCCGCGGGGATGCTCTGGTATGCCCTGATCACCCACGATTTCCGGCTTAGTTATGTCGCCCAAACCTCCAGCCGCGACATGGACCTCTCGTATCTCATCACCAGCTTCTGGGGTGGTCAGGCGGGCTCGCTCCTTTTCTGGGCGTGGATGCTGACGATCTTCTCTTCCATCGCGATCATGCGAAGTCGCATGCGACATCCTGAGCTGGTGCCGTACGTAGGAACGACACTACTTGGCATCCAGTGCTTTTTCTTCCTCGTGCTCGGGTTCCTGACAAACCCGTTTGAGCGCCTGCCCGTCGCCGCCTTCGATGGTCGCGGCCTTAACCCCCTGCTGATGGACCCCGGCATGCGGATACACCCGCCAATGCTTCTCATCGGTTACATGAGCTTCTCCATACCCTTCGCGTTCGCTGTTGCCGCATTGGTCACTGGCCGGTTGGGACGCGAGTGGCTCGGCGCGATCCGGCGCTGGATGTTGCTCGGCTGGGCGATCCAGGGCGCGGGCCTGTTGCTCGGGGCCTGGTGGGCGTATCATGTTCTGGGCTGGGGGGGCTATTGGGGCTGGGATGCCGTCGAGAATGCGGCGCTGATGCCGTGGCTCACTGCAACTGCGTTTCTGCATTCCACGATGGTGCAGGAACGCCGAGGCATGCTCAAGGTCTGGAACCTCGCGCTCGTTATGTTGACGTTTACCCTCGCGATCTTTGGCACTTTCGTCGTGCGAAGTGGTGTCCTGTCCTCGGTACACGCGTTCGCCACATCGTCAATCGGGCCGTACTTTTTCGTCTTCCTCGGTCTTATCGTGATCGGCTCCGCGGGGTTGATCTTTTATCGGCTACCAAAGCTGCAAACCGAGGGGCAATTCGACGCGGTACTGTCCCGCGAGTCGAGTTTTCTCGTCAATAACCTCCTCCTCATCAGCATCACCGGCGCGACGTTCTGGGGCAGCGTCTTCCCCCTGATCTCCGAGGTATTCCGCGGCAGCAAGGTCGGAGTCGGTGCACCGTTTTATCGCCAGGTTAACGGGCCGCTGCTGCTTGCGCTCGTCGTTTTGATGGGCATTGGCCCCCTGCTCGCGTGGCGGCGCAGTGCGCCCCGAGCGTTCTGGCGCAACGTGCGGTGGCCGCTGGCGCTCGGACTGTTTGCCGGGCTTGGCCTCTTTCTGCTGGGCGTGCGGAAGCCACTGGCCGCGTTATCCTTCGCCTCCGTTGCGTTCGTGTTCGGGACGATCTTGTTTGAATTCTGGCGGGGTACTCGGGCGCGGTCGCGCAACACGGGTGAGCGCTTTCCCGTCGCCCTCGTCGGTCTGGTCGCGCGGAACCGACGTCGCTACGGTGGGTATGTCGTACACGTTGGGATCTTGCTCCTGGCCATCGGGGTGGTCTCATCATCGTTCTTCCAGCAGGAGACTGCGCGCGCAGTGCCGCAGGGAGAATCCGTGACTATAGGCGACTATTCGCTGAAGAACAAAGGGCTCTTCCAGTATGAGGATCAGGGCGCCCAGGTGGTGTACTCTGAGATGGAGTTGATGCGAGACGGGCAAGGTCTGGGCTCGATCCGACCCGAGCGGCGCACCTATCGCAACTGGGAGGATCAGCCGGTGACTGGCGTCGCCATCCGCACAGTCTATCCGGCAGGCGAGGATGTGTACGTGCTGATGAGCACGATTGACGACGGCGTTCCCTCCTTTCGGGTATTTATCAACCCAATGGTCAATGTCATCTGGTTCGGTGGCTTGCTGCTCCTTGCGGGTACAGTGCTTTGCGGGTGGCCAGAGGTCGTTCGCAAGGAGCGCGCGCTTCGGGTGCGGGTTCCCAAACCGAGTCCGAGTGGGGCGTAGGACCGCATGGTGTTCGTTGGGATCATCGCTGCCCTGGCTCTGACATCGGTCCTGTTCGTCCTGTACCCACTGTGGCGGCGCGGTACCAGTGAGGCCGTGCCCATAGGCGACGGGCAACAGGAGTTGCTCATGGAACAGCGGAAAGCCGCATATGACGCCATGATCGAGCTGGACTTCGACCATGAGCTTGGCAAGCTTGATGAATCGGATTACCGCAGCCTGTATGAGCGATACCGCCGACAAGCCGTCGCGGCCCTGAAGGCGGCACGGGAGCGCGAGGCCGTGCTCTCGGCTCAAATCGATCGGCAAGTGCAGCAGGCTCGCCTCGCGCCGGGCTTCGCAGTCGGTCCTGTTGCGTATGCCGCACCGACCTCCGCGATCAACGCAAGGGAGCGATTCGCTTACTCCATCGAGCGACGCCCCAAGGTGTGGATGTCCGCGTTGAGCGTGTTGTTCGTTGTGTTTGCCGCGGGGACGCTCTGGGTCTGGTCGCAGGGATCGAGAGCCAGCGCGAATGCGCAACCGGTCGGCGTCATAGCTGGTGATGCTCACGCCGCTTTGCTCATAGACAACGCTACGGGAGCCTGGGCGCTCTCCGGCGATGCTACCGGCATCCGCCGTAGCACCGACGCCGGGGCAACCTGGACCGCGACGCCGGTCCTTCCCGGTCAGGCCGCCGCACTCGCCCAAGACGCCGGAGGAGGGCGGGTCTACGCCCTCGTTGCTGGCCGGTTGAGCACGAGCGCGGATGGCGGCGTGACCTGGACAGTCGGCGGAACGATACCCCGGAACGTGCGCTTTGCTTCGCTCACTGCCGATCCCGAGCAGGCGGGTAGGCTTCTCGCGCTGGATCAGTTTGGTGCGCTCTTCGAGAGTTCGGACGCGGGGGCAAGCTGGGAGCGGACCGGTTTCCGACCCGCCGGGCCGGTCGGCTCGCTCACCGTTGCGGTGCCCCAACCCTTGGAACTGTTCGCGGCCGCCCCCGAAGTCGGTGTGGTGTCCGGCGCGGCGAATCGCTGGGCGAGCGCGAACGGCGTGGTAAATGGGGCGCTGCCGACGGACGTTGTCCACGCCGTAGTCTACGATCGTAGTACCGGATCGACTGCCCAGATGCCGGATGGGAGCACGGTGGAGGGGACAGCCTACGTGGCGACCGACCTGGGCGTGTTCCGCTCTACGGACTATGGTCAGGACTGGTTCCTACTTGGACCCGAGCGGGAGATGCTGACCGTTGCGGTAGGACCACCCGGATCGAAGTTGCTGCTCGCCGTGAGCTCGGCGGGCGAGGTCTTCCGCAGCACGGACAGGGGGATTACTTGGACCGGAAGCTGAGCGCATTACCTTCGTCCGTCTGCTTGCTTGTCGTCTCGCTCGCGCTTGTCATTGCCGCGCCCCGCACTGGTCGCGCGGCATCGAAGGGCGCTATCGCAGGATCGCTGCTGAACGCAACAACTGGTGCGCCGATCGCCGGTGCGCGTGTCAAACTCTACTGGGCGAAAGGTCAGGAGCCGCAGCCGGAACGCACCGCGACGACGGACGCCGAGGGCCGGTATCACTATGCAAGTCTGCCAACCGGCCCCGATTACGGTTACGTGGTCTATACCGTGTTCCAGGGCGTGGAGTATACCTCCAAGCGCACTGCCCTGACCGACGCAATGCCACACGCGGCCATATCGTTGCAAGCGTATGGTTCCACAAACGACGACTCCGCGATACGGGTCAAGCACGTCTCGACAGTGGTGCTCGACGTCAATAAGGAGACGCAGGCGATGTTCGCCCTGCAGACGTACGTGTTCGATAACCCAACGAAGCGAACGTTCCGCCCCGTGGTGGACGGTCCGCGCGGACCAATGGGGTTGCTCCGTTTCTCGCTTCCCCCCAATGCCACGCAGCTTTCCGCCATGGGGGAACTCTCCAGCCGTGAGGTGATTCAGACCGACCGCGGCTTCGGAACGGACCTCCCGCTCCGTCCGGGTCAGACGGAGGTCAGTTTCACGTATCAGGTGCCCTATCGTGACCCCACCGGCGTGCTGTCCTTTGAGCTAACGATGCCCTATCCCACCGGCGAATTCCGGCTAATGACGCCGCAGAAACAGGCGCGGTTCTCGAGTCGCGATCTCAAGAGGGACAAACCACAGAAGCTGTTCCGCAACCCTGGAGACACATTCGACGTGATGCTCGGGTCGGCGTTGCCGGCTCGGACGAAGCTGCAGATCTCGGCGTCGAACCTGCCGGTGAACATCCATCCGCTGCAGGCCGGCAACCAGTGGCTGTGGGGCAGCAGTGCTGGTCTGTTGTCGCTCCTACTAGGCCTCGCCCTCTTGTTGTGGCGTCGAAGCCCCGAGCGGCGTACCAACGCTCACAACGCCGCAGAGGAGCGCGAGGGACTCATCGCGGCGCTTGCCATGCTGGAGGAGCAACACTCGGCGGGTGCCGTCGACGAGCGGTCGTATCAGCGGGAGCGCGATCTCCGGCGGCAGCGGCTCCTCACCCTTCTCGCCACATCGCCCGACGCGGGATAAGCGAGCCGTGCAGCCTTCGCTGGCCCTTGAGGCGGCAGCCCTCGGGAAGCGATATGGCCGCCGCTGGGCACTCCGAGGACTAAATCTCGATGTCCGAGTGGGCGAGCGAGTCGCGCTGCTCGGCCCGAATGGTGCGGGGAAGTCGACCTTGCTCCGACTCGGCTCCACGCTCACCCGTCCTACTCACGGCACGCTCGCTGTTTTCGGGCTCGATCCGGTGCGCCAGACGCAAGAGGTGCGTCGGCGCATCGGTGTCGTCGCCCATCGGCCGTATCTGTACGACGACCTGACGGGACGCGAGAACCTCGCATTCTATGCCAAGCTGTACTCGGTAGCCGACGCTGCGCAGGTATACCTCCCGTTGCTTCGCACTGCGGGACTGGAGCACGCGGGCGATGCGTTTGTGCGCACGTACTCCCGCGGGATGCAACAACGCCTGGCGCTTGTTCGCGCGTTGCTTCATGGGCCAGACCTGCTGCTGTTGGACGAGCCTGAGACGGGTCTCGATCAGGACGCGCTGGCCATGCTGGAAGCTATAGTGCACGCCGGTGGTGCCGAGCGAACGGTCGTGTTCAGCACACATAATCTTGATCTCGCGCTCCGGCTCTCCGACCGGGTAGTGTTGCTGGCATCGGGCGGGCTGGTCTACGACGCGCCCGCCGATGCGCTCGACGGGGCACGGCTTCGTGAGGAGTACTCGCGTCTCGACGGAGCGACAGGATGAGGCCGTTTGTAGCTCAAGTTGGCGCGGTGTTACGCAAAGACGTGTTGATCGAGTTCCGGCGCAGAGAGCTGGTCGTCTCTACCTTTGTTTTCGCGATGTTGCTCCTGGTGGTGTTTAATTTTGCGTTTGACCTGCATGTGGAGAACCTCTACACGGTCGGACCGGGTGCGCTCTGGGTGGCGATTTTCTTCGCTGGGGTACTGAACATTGGCCGGACGTTTCTGCTAGAGCGCGAGCGTGGCGGCTGGGAGGGGCTGCTGCTCGCGCCCCTGGAGCCAGGCGTCCTTTATGTCGCTAAGGTCACGGGAAACATCCTGTTCATGCTCGTTGTTGAGGCGCTGCTCCTACCCGCGTTTGCGGCACTATACAACCTGCCGGTGCTCGACCCGGTTGTCCTGTGGGTGATGCTTTTGGGAACGGTTGGCTTCGCGGCCGTCGGCACCCTTTTCTCCGCAATCAGCGCGAATAGCCGCGCGAGGGAGGTGTTGTTGCCAGTGCTGCTGTTCCCGATCCTTGTGCCCCTCCTCATTGCCACTGTGCGGGCGACAACGGAGCGCGTGGCTCCGGCACCGGCGATGGGCTCGGCCCCGTGGGCGAGCCTGCTCTTCGCCTTTGATGTCCTCGTGGTCCTCGGCGGCTACCTTCTCTTCGACCACGTGATCGAGGAATAGCACTAATCCGGCTGCGGCGACATCCCGGAGGGCTCACACGCCGCTATGATCGGCGGCTGGGGTCGCGCCACTCCTCGTCCAGCAGATGACGCCGAATGGCCGCGCGCCTCCTAGCACTTATTGGATTCTCGGTGTAGCCGGCGCCGTGGCACCGCGGGCAATCCGGCTCTTCGTTCTCCGAGTGCTTCTCAAGCTTGAGGTGGGATCCGAGTTGCGCGTCCAGCCTTCCCTTGCCGTTGCACCATGGGCACACCGCCAGGATGGCACCGTGTGGACCCAGTCCCGCAGCGATCTCTCGCTGGCGGCCAAAGTGGGACCGGCGCGGCGTGGGAAGTTCTTTTTGCGCGCGACCGGCGACCCGCATCGCATAGGCGAAGAGCAGTCCTTCGATCAGGAGCCAAAGCAGAATGAGCCCAAGCGGTACAAGCGCGAGCTCCGGTCGGGTCAGCCCCAGTCCCATCGCAATGCCTCCTGTCCCTTGCACAATTGCTGCACTTATTGCACTGCTGTCTGCGGAAGGCAACTGACCTAGGAGACGAGCCTTCACTGACTGGTGACAACGGTATAGGTCGGAGTGCTCGAATACCTCTGGTCAAGATGTTGATCGCGATTACGAGAGGTAAGGAACTCTACCTAGATTTGAGCTACGCTCGCACCAAAGGCCCGCCGCATGAGCGTCGCCGAACGTAATTGTGCATACTATTTCGCCTCCCCAGCGACAATCCTCTGCAAGGTCACTTGAGTTTCGTGGGCGAGGTCGACTGTTCCTGTCATCTCAGAGGTATATGAGTCGAGAACAGTCAGCATGCTTCGTCGCGCTCGATTGAAAGGGGTTGTCATACGTGGCAGCGTTGCGACCGTAGCCCGAAAAGTGGCCAAACCGCCAAAAGATGACTCAATGCTTTCCCTTAGACTCCGAACATTTTCTAAAGTTTCCTCGATGTCGCCCTTATCGTCATTCTGAAAGTCCGTCCAGATAATCGCAGCGCGTCCAGCAGCGTCAAAGCCAGCTTTCAACATTCCAGCGAGCACAGGAACAATGGGTCCGGTAGTGGCAACGAATTGCTCCATGTCGTCCGCCATTCGGTTGATAACGCGGCGGCCCCGAGGGATATCGGCTGCACCGGCGGAGCTCTGAGTATCTTGCAGTTCAGCATTTCTGCTCTCAGCTCGTTGACCGACGTAATTCATCGCTTCAGTAAAACGTTGAGCTAGCTCGGTAGCAGACACAAAGCTCTCGCTGCTCAGCTCGATGAGCTCGAGGAAGCCTAAGTCATCGTCTTCTGCCTGGACGCCACCAACAACAGTCTGCTCCGACGCGGTAGATACACCTACCTGGTTGGTGGAATAGCTGGCATCGTTCAGCGCGAAGAGTTGCTCAATCTCTGGGCCTTGCATTCCAAGGTGTAGTCGCACGCGGTTTGGAAAGTCGTCGACGTCTTCATACACCCGATAGAGAACCCCTTGGTTCTTAAGTCTCTCACGAAACTTCAGGACCTTGGCGTACTGCTCCACATCTATCTCACTCGGTCTCACAGGAGCGTCTTTTAAGTAGAACATGATCCTCACGCTCTCCGGATTAGCTTCCCACCGGCTATAGGCCCGGTCGAACTCTTCTTCCGTGCCAGAACCAGCCCTCCCTGTCTCAGTTCCAAAACGCGTCCCCAAGATGCCGATGAAGACTTCATAGTCATCGGCCAATTGGCGATTGATAACCTCCTGTGCATTTGAGCCAACGCCTGGGTACGTATGTGTCTCCAATCTAACGAATTCCAAGTGCATCCCTGCAGTGCGTGCCCACGTCATATTTATCTCATCAATTACACGTTCAAGGCTGGCACGTTCTGTTGCAACATCGTCAGGCGAAGCGACAAAAATGCGAACGAGCCTAACAGTCCTCCGCATGAGCCTAACCTTTCTCGGCTGACTACAACCGATCGTCGCTGTCCCGACTCTATCAGACATTGCACGACAGAAGCAAAGAGTTCACGATGATGCCCTGAGTATCAATCGCGCTGGATAAGTTACTCTTGGGCAAGGATATGGACAGAGTGAACCTGGCAGGTACGGCGGAGCCGACGACAGGAATCGAACCCGCAACCTACTGTTTACAAAATCGCATGCCGTTGCTCCGCCACAGTCTACCACCGTCCATACCGTAGCGTCTACGCCAACTTTCCAGGCGCTTCCCCGTCCTTGCATCCACAGTGGTCCACGCATGTTCACCTGAACTGGACCAAAAGTGGCCCAAGAGTGGCCCTGGCACAGTACAGGACCTCCTCTAGCCGGACACCCCGGCCTTCCGCCACAGAACCGTACAAGCCTGCTCACTGCGGCCATTCGTCTCGCATCGACGGAGAGGGTGGGCGGGTCGCCCGTCGTGCGCCTCTTGGGGCGTTGATGCTTCGCATCGAACAGGGGTAGTACGAACGTGATAGCGGGCAGGTACCACTCACCCGGCTGGGGCCAGGACTACCCCAAAGTGCAGATACTGACCATCGAGGACTTGCTCCATGGAGCCGAGATCAAGATGCCGCCGCCGCATGGCACCTTCAAGCAGGCGCAGAGAGTCCGGCAGGCAGAGGTGGGGCAGGCAGCCTTCGACCTAGAGTAGATGCAACTCGCAGGGAGTTGACCGACACCTTGCATCGAGCGCCTACTAACCAATGGTGCTACTCTTACAGACTGAACTCGGCGATGGAGAGGTGCATGCGTCCGTGCTGTGACTCTACCCTGCATTCCAGATCCTGTTAGAGGACGGATACGTTCGTGGGGAGGCTTGGTGTGTGAGGGCGGCTAAGGAGCTTTGCCGAGTAGAGACCCCTTGTTCAGCCGGTGCAATACGTTGCCAGTCCGACAGCCTCGAGACATCTCGGATCTCACAACACACCATTCCACCTGTTCACGATCTTCCCTCGCACCGGATCCTTTTGTCGCGTCACCAGTCCACACATTTCCAGCTTCATGCATATCTGGTGGACAGGGTGCGCTCGGATTCAGTGCAGAGCCTCAGGCAGGAGTTGGCGTACGCGGTGGGCAAGCGCCTCCAGGATCTCGATGTGGATATCCTGAAACTCTCGCAGCAGAGAGAGGAACTGAGGCCGATTCAATACCAGTAGTCGGGCAGCTCCCTCCGCTTGTACCGTCGCCGTGCGTGGTCCTCCATCAATCAGGGCTATCTCACCGAAGAAGTCCCCCGGACTTAGCTTCCCAACCAGCTTGCCGGCTCGCTCAACCCGCGCCTGGCCATCAACGAGCACAAAGAACTCCTGCCCACTCGCGCCCTCGCGCGTGAGCACTTTACCGTCGGGCACATCAACCTCGTCTGCAAGAGCGCCTATGCGCTGGATCTGCCGAGGGCTGAGCCTGGCGAATAGTGGTACACGCCGGAGCATCTCCAACTTCTGATCTCGTGATGCCATCACCACCACCTCCTTCTACCTGCAGATGTCGGCAAGAGCATAGCACAGCCTACTTCCGCTTTCCATCGGCGACGCTCCCACAGAGCAGGGCACCAATATTCGGGTGCCGCCGGATGACACGGGCTGCTAGTCGATTACTTGACGATCAGGGGGAGGATCGACGCAGCACTTAACTCGCCACACCGAGCAAGAAATCCCTTCATGTGCCCCTCGGCGACGCGGACTACGGGTATGCAAAGAACGCGGGGGCGTAGCGGCGCCTAAAGCCTGCTACGCCCCCCGGCGCTGCGGTGGTAGTACTTATTAGTCTTAGGTAGTGTGCCACCTGTGCAGGCAGCCCGATTCCTTCAGCTACCTTACTAACCAGTGGTGCGAGTATCAGAGGCTGAAGTCGGCTATAGGGAGGTGGAGGCGTCCGTGCTCGTCCGGTTTGAGCCCGTGCCAGGAGACGAGCAAGTTGTACGCTGCAACGGTCCAGGCGGGTCGCGCCCGCAAGCAGGTCCAGACCCGGTGACTCACGCGCTTGAAGTGGCACACCA
>JACDAU010000385.1 GCA_013695265.1 Chloroflexia bacterium | reverse complement strand
CGGGATACGATGAGGTTGTGCGCTCGACCGTTCTGAACGAGCTGTCGTTCCCCGCCTCCCGTGCGTTCACCTGGTAGCTCGAGATTGACTCCGGTGAGCGTCGCAAGCACCGACCTTTTCGTAGCGTCCACAGCGCAGGGGAGGCCGACGTGAGCAAGCTGCTGATGGCGTATGTCGGGCTGGAGGAGAAATACGAGCTGAGCGCGCGGGAGATTGCCCGCCGCGCGGAGGTGGACAGTGTAACCACCGTCGCGCAGCACGAGCACCTCGATGATCTTCGCTTCCGGGCTAACGATCCAGTACTCCCGCACACCCGCCTGCGCGTAGAGCCGGGCTTTCGTCTGTCGGTCGCGCTCCGAGCTGTTGGGTGAGAGTATCTCAACGACGAGGTCGGGCGCCCCCTCGATGCCGCGCTGCGTCATGCGCTCCGCGTGCTCGCGCAGAACCACCAGCAGGTCCGGCTGCACGACGGTCTGCGGGGAGAGATACACATCGGTCGGTGCGGCGAAGATCCGTGCACCAATGCTGAGGGCCGCTGTTTTGAGGAGAGAGTACAGCTCTCCGGAGATACCCTGATGCTCGAGGTTTGGGGCAGGTGGCACAATCAGATCTCCTTCGATCAACTCATACCGCTGCCCGTCGTCCGGCAAGGCATAGTAATCCTCGGACGTCAGCTTTACGCCTGCGCTGGCTGTTGTCATATACGCCTCATTTTTGGTCTTACCCTGAAGTCCCATCCCGTCGCCTCGAACACACAACTATACCAAGCGCGACGAATATCGAGGAGGCACCCAGTCCGGGGCCGAGAGCCAAAGGGCTGCGGTTACCGCGCCGCGCCAGCGAGCAGGGCTACAATCTCGTCATGCCCCTGTTGCTGGGCGCGGGCGATGGGTGCCCGGCCGCCGGGCATTGGCGCGCTCGTGTCCGCGCCGCGTATCAGCAGCAGTTGGACCAGGCCCTCGTTGCCGTTCTCGACCGCGAGGTCCAGCGGCGACCATCCGCGAGACCGGGTGTTTACATCCGCGCCGTGGTCCAGCAGCAGCGCCACGAGCCGGGACTGGCCGTTCGCGGCGGCGGCGTGGATCGGCATGTTCTCCATCCGGTTCGTGGAGATGGCGTGTACGTCCGCGCCTCGTTCGAGCAGCAGACGCGCCGCCTCGTCGTGCCCGAAGAAGGCCGCGAGATGAAGCGGTGTCCACCCAACGTTGCTGTAGGCGTTGAGCAGGCCAGGGTCATCATCGAGCGCCACCCGCACCCGCGCCGCGTCTCCTGAGGCCGACGCCTCGTAGACGTTGAGCTGCGCCCCCTGGGCGACGAGCAGGGCTGCGGCGTCGTGCGTGCCGTGATAGATCGCGGCCATGACGGCAGAGTGCCCATCCTCGTCCCGAAAGTTCACGAGGCTCGGATTCTCCGCCACGATCCGCCGCACCACGTCGACATCGTTGTTCCGAACCGCGTCCATCAGCACCTGGCTCATCCCCTGCCTCCTCAGGCTATCGTATATTACGCAATCCGCTTGAACACTATTGCATGTCATCCCGAATGGAGTGAGGGATCCGTAACCTGGACCACGGATTCCTCGCAGGCTCGGAATGACAGATGCACTACCAGTCAGCCAGAGTTAGTATGACAGTACGTAGAGCGAGCGTAGCTATCAGCCGGTTCGGAAGCAACGGTGATCAGCGCGGGCCTTGCCTGCCTCAGCCCCCAGTGTACAGCGGCACGCCCGGCCCGAGGTCCGGCAGGCTCAGCAGCAGGCCGCGCTCCGCTTCGGTGACGACCAGGCCGAGCGTGCCCGCCGGATCGAACGCCACGTTGGTCGGGTTCTGGCCGGGCAGGTCGTACGCTCGCACGACGTTTCCACCGGCGTCCACAGCCCGCACCTGCCCCCCGCCGAAGATCGCAACGTACAGCAGGCCATCCACGCCGAGCGCCATGCCATCGGGGCCGCCGGGTGCGTCAAGCTCCGCCCACGGCTGGGGATTGTGCCACTGCCGGTGGTCGGCATCCCACGCCCCCTTCCACAGCCGCCTGGTCCGGGTCTCGGCGACAACGAGCGTCGCGCTGTCATCGAGGAGCGCAAGGCCGTTCGGAAAACGTAGCCCATCGCCGATCTTCGTGAGCGTTCCGTCGGGCGCGAGGCAGCAGACGTACCCGACGGGTGCTTCATCAGACCCACCGGGGCAGGTGAAGAGCAGGTTGCCCGCCGCGTCGAACGCGAGGTCGTTTGGTTGCCGCAGCGGCTCACCATCGAGCGTGTCGGCGACGATCTCGAACGCGCCAGTTGACGGGTCCAGCCGCTGAATCGCGCGGAGTTCCGCGTTCGCGATCCACGCCCGGCCCGCCGCGTCGAATGCGAGTCCGTTCGGCCTGCCGCCCGCCTCGTGGCGCAGGATGCCGTCCTCGCCCCAGCGGCTAAGTTGTCCGCCGTGCAACTCGACACACCAGAGGTTACCCTTCGGGTCAAACGCCGGTCCTTCGGGAAACGCGAGGTTCTCTGCCAGGGTGTTGGCGGTGTAGTCCATGTCGTTCCCTTCTCAGTTGTGCCTGGTGATCATATCCAGCGCCGCGCGGTTTCCGTCCGTCCGAGCGAGACCGCCGCCACCGGTGTTTGGCAGGCCCGGTATCGGGGCGGCGCGCTGCTCGCTGCCGGGGAAGGAATACGTGGCGGGGATAGGCTTCCGGTTGGGGTACGAGCCAATGCCGTGCCGGAAGTTCACGGCATTCTTGCCGCGAGCGGTGCGCTGATTCGACGTGCTGAACTGATGATAGAAGTCGCCATCGTGGTGCGCCCGGAAGTTCACCGAATACGTCGTGCCTCCGCCGGCGCACGGCCGTCTCCATCCGCAGAACTCGGCGATGAACAATTCATGATACCCGAGCGTAAAAACCTGGCCGGGCGGGACATCGCCGAACACCGTTAGCTGAAAGGTGCGGACCGGATCATTGATCCGTGACCACGCCAGTGCTTGCGCTCGCTGCGTTCGTCGTGGGACCGCTGGTCCGGTGTAATGGCGCTCGGCGATGGTCTGGTCCTCCCGGACAACGCGCGTGCCTCGGCCTATGTTCCTGGGAGCGGGGCCTCCGTCCCATATGCCAGTGTAATGACGGACCTCGACGCCTCGGGGTACGAGCACCCGAACCCAGTACACTGAGCTTTCGGCCGGGCACGGCGAGCGGCCTCCCTGTGGGCAGAAGTTCACGCGGGTCCAAGGCAGGGGCTTTCGCTTTCCCAACGGGTAGGCGTACTCGATGAAGTATCCGGGCTGCGGTCGCGCCCCATTAACGGTGAGCTTGAAGGACAACTCGACCAGCCGATCCGGCTCCAAGGGGATCAGGGGCTGGGTGACCTCGCGGAGGTACTCGCGGGTGGTGTGGCCCCGCTCACACGTCGTGCCCAGGGCGGCCGCACCGACGCCGGTTTCGATATGGAC
>JACDAU010000372.1 GCA_013695265.1 Chloroflexia bacterium | reverse complement strand
GAGTAAGGGACGCAGTTCTCAGACATTCGCCGTGCCCGGACTGCAGGTGTGGGACGGCGTTGCCTGGGCGAACGCACTCGCCGTTACGGCCACCAGACGCCGCGACACGGACCCCAATCACCGGATGCTGATGGTGCAGGCCCGTGGCGGCGTAACCGAGGTGACCACGCACCACCAAATGATCGACGCGGAAGGCATCACTCTCAGCGCTCGCGATGTGTTGCCCGATAGCCACCTGGCCATGGCCGCCAGCCTGCCTGAGAGTCCCGGATGGACCGTACTAACGTCCGAACTTGCTGAGTTGCTGGGGTTGCTAACTGCCGAAGGGTTTGTATCCGCCGACGGCAACCACATGCACTTTACGAACAACGACCCGGCGCTACACGAGCGGGTGACGGAGTTGTGGTCGAGAGTATTCCTCGGCACGACCGCGCTACGTCGCGGAATCTCGGGCTGGGACCGAACGCGCGAAGTCGGCCAACTGTACTTGAATGGAACTCGGACTATCGGCTGCTGGCTGCGCCAACAGTTGTATGATCGGCACGGTCAAAAGAGGGTGCCGCCTCTCGTGCTTAACGCCACGACCGACATTCAGGCTTCATACATGGCCGGACATTACGCGGGCGATGGCCTCAAGGCAGGAAACGGCGATAGCGTGAAGACGAACAGTGCGGTACTCGCGCAGGGTCTCTACTGGTTGTATGAGAATCAGGGCCGGAGGTGTTCCGTTTATGCGGAACAGCGAGGCGAGAAAACGTACTATCAGTTGAACATCGGTTCTGGAAATCGAGTGGGGGACAAGGGACTGCATCTGCGCAAGCCTGCGTCGCAGGTCAGGTCAGTTACGAACGTGGAGGCGCCGAGCGAGTGGATCTATGACTTCGAGACCTCCAGCGGACGTTTCTGCGCCGGGGTAGGCGGTGTTGTCGTCCACAACAGCCCACGCCGCGGGCTGGAGTTCGTACCGCGCAAGGTGTCGTACGGCGTCGCCCGCATCAAGGCCGGGCTACAGGCCGAGCTACGCCTGGGCAACCTCGATTCGAAGCGCGACTGGGGCTACGCGGGTGACTACGTAAAAGCGATGTGGCTAATGCTCCAGCCCGATGCGCCGGACGACTACGTGATCGCCACTGGCGAGACCCACTCCGTGCGCGAGCTGGTCGAGATCGCCTTCTCGCACGCCGGACTCGACTGGCACGATCACGTTGTTATCGACAGCCGATACCTGCGGGCCGCCGAGGTGGACCTGCTCGTCGGCGACTATGCCAGGGCAAAGCGCGAACTGGGCTGGGCACCCGAGGTCAACTTCGAGGAACTCGTCCGCATGATGGTGGACGCCGACCTGGCGCTCGTGCAGTCCGGTGTCGACCTCCCAGGCGCGTCGGTCTGAATCGGCGCGGTCCACGCCGATGGGTTCATCTCCGAGTCGTTCGACCTCGACGGCCTCGGGCATCCGGTTCGTCGCCGTTCTTAAGAGACGCCGAGGTCATGGGAGGCGTGGGATCGCTACGACTCCATCGCGTCCGTCTCCGTATGGCGGCGGGGCTCGGGGAGCGTCCAGAACACGATAGCCCCCGCAATGGGGAGAAGCGCGGCGTTCAGCCAGAACGGCGTCGCGTGGCCCACGTTGTCGTACAGCCACCCTCCCGCCAGCGGGCCAGCACTCGCGCCCAAGCCAGCAGCAGCGGCGTATATCCCGAACGTCCTGCCACGCACGTCCCCACCGCTCACTTCCGAAACGATGGCGTCCTGCGCGGGCATCGCGGCAGCAACGAACAACGCTTCGAGGATCCAGATACCGCTCAATAGTACGAGGCTCGGCGCGAGCGGGAACAGCAACGACACTGCGCCACTCGCCGCGAGGGCGACCGCGACGATCGCGCGCCGACTGTAGCGGTCTCCAAGCGTGCCCAGATGCCCTGGTGCGAGCGCGTAAACCACAGCGGAGGGCGCGGACGCAACACCGATCAGGAACTCGGTCGCACCAAAGCGGTCGCGCAGGTACAGCAGCGTTATAGGCGCGAGCATCCCAAACGCGGCAGCCACGAGGAACGAAACGCTGAGCAGGCACAGCAGCACGCCTCGACGTACGGGCCGGAGCGCGGGAACGGGTAGCGGTGGCGCGTGGGGACGCACCCTCCGAAACACGAGGACGAGCGCGAGCAGGTTCGTGAGCGCGAATACCACGAAGGACACGCGCCAGCCGGCAAGGAGCCCGAGCACGACCACCGCCCCATACGACAGGACCGTGCCGAGGATCGAGCCACTCGTGAACGCCGTTGTCAGCAGGCCGAAGCGCCGTCCGCTTGTGCCGTCGCGACCCAGGTCGGCCAGAAACGCGTACGTGGCGACCCAGAACAGCGCGCTCCCCAGCCCCTGCGCCAGCCGGGCAGCGAAGAGCACGGGCAGTGAGAGGCTGCTGGCAAAGAGCATCGCGGCCAGGACGTAACAGGCCGCGCCCGCGAGAAGAAATCGTCGGCGTCCCAGCCGGTCCGCTCCGATCCCTGTCAGCGGGCGAACAATCACGCCGGTCAAATGAAACGCCGCGTACAGCAGGCCGATCTGAAACGTAGTCGCGCCCAAATCTCGCCCGTAAAGCGGCAAGTACACGCCGAGCAGCCCGGCGGGCATCGCGAGCAGGAACGCCGGCGGGTAGATCGCGTTGCCGCCCCCAGATGTCAGCCACGTCACGTTCCTCATCCTGGAGTATGACCGGGAACGGCGGGGCAGGTCCACTCCAAAGGTATCCGGCACCGCCCCGCAGCCCGAGCGATCTAATGGGCATTGCGGTGGCTCCCTGCACGAGGCTATACTTCTGTCCACCTGGGGAGGGGAGCAGTGGAGAACCGGGTCTACATCATCGGACACAAAAACCCGGACACGGACTCCATCGCGGCCGCGATGGGCTACGCGGACCTGAAACAACGCACCGGCATGCCGCAGGCAACGCCCGCGCGGCTCGGCGACCCCTCGCCCGAGACGCGCTATCTGCTGGAACGTTTCGCGCTGCCGCCGCCGATGCTGCTCGCGGACGTGTACACCCGCGTCGGCGACGTGATGAACGCGCACCCGCAGTATCTCCCGACCGACGCGACGATGCGCGACGCCGGCACGGTGATCGGAGAAAAGCGCATCGTGCCCATCGTCGACGCCGAGTGCCGCCTGGCCGGGGTGGTCACGCTCGACGACATAGCCGCCAGGTACCTGCGGGAGCACGACCTGGCGAGCGGCGCGCAAAGCCGCATCGCCATCCAGAGCATGGTCCGAACGCTGGATGGCGAGTTGCTCGCGGGGGATCTCGAAGGCGACTGGCAGGGCCGAGTTTGGGTAGGCGCAATGCGCACGGAGAGCATGGTCACGCTCGTGCAGCCGGGTGACATGGTGGTCGTCGGCGACCGCGAGCGCCCCCAGAACGCAGCTATCGAGCTAGGCGTGGGCTGCCTCGTCGTTGTCGGCGGCATCCCGCCCTCCACCGAGACCGTCGAGCTTGCCCGTGCTCACAACGTGCGTCTCATCGCCACGCCTCACGACTCCTACCGCGTTACCCGTCTGCTCAACCTGAGCATCCCGGTCTCCGAGATTATGCGCCGTGATGCCGCGTACGCCGATCTGGACGACCTGGCGCAAGAAGCCGAGGAGACGCTTTCCGGCCGGGAGACCGTCGCGCTGCCGGTGGTGGACGCGGACCGGCGGCTCGTCGGCAT
Organism: Chloroflexia bacterium; assembly: GCA_013695265.1. Classification (GTDB taxonomy): domain Bacteria; phylum Chloroflexota; class Chloroflexia; order Thermobaculales; family Thermobaculaceae; genus JACDAU01. Next base: position 2,638 of record JACDAU010000372.1, on the reverse strand, counting down.
CGTCTCCCGTGGAGACCTGCTGCGTGCGCACGGCAAGGGGGTGATCCTCGTGGATCACAATCACAGCACGCAGGCCGTCGATGGGCTGGAGCAGGCGCAGCTCCTGGAAGTGCTCGACCACCACAACCTGGGCGACCTCCACACGCCGGAACCGATCTACATGAAGCTGGAGCCCGTCGGAAGCACCAGCACGATCGTCGCGGAACTGTACCAGGACGCGGCACTCGATCCAGCCCCACCCATCGCGGGGTTGCTCGCGGGCGGGTTGGTCTCCGACACCTTGCTTTTCCGCTCCCCCACCTCTACCCCCAGAGACCGAGCTGCTGGCACGTGGCTCGCAGGGTTGGCCGGGATCAGCCTCGACGAACTCGCTCAGGGAATGTTCCGCGCCAACTCGAACTACGAGCACACGACCCCACAACATCTCTTTGCCGCCAACCTGAAGGTGTTCGAATGGGGCGGACGCCGGGTCGGGATCGGACAGGCCGAGACGGTGGACATCGCGTACTTCGAGCAGCACGCCGAGGAGTTTCGGGAGGAGATGCGCCGGCTGAAGCAGACCGAGAACTGGAACTACGCGTTCTTCCTCGCGACCGACATACTCGCGCAGAGTAGCAAGATGCTTATCCCCGGCGATGAGGAACGCGTGGTCGCAAACCGCGCCTTTGGGATTAACGCAACCGGCGGCTGTGTGGAACTGCCAGGCGTGGTGAGCCGCAAAAAACAGGTGGTCCCACCGCTTGCCCGCGAGCTCGCGTAAGGACGGACCCTGGCACACGCCTTGCCTCTTGCCTCTTGTAGGATGCATTACGGTATCAGCTGTGAGGTGGAAATGGATTCGTTCAAGGACAAGGTCAAAAGTGTGGGCGATGCGCTGGACTCCAACGCCTTCACCGCGCCCGACGACGACCGGAACGACAGGATCGACGAGGCACCATCGGCGCAGGAGCTAGGCGAGGGCGCGGAGCACCAGGGCGACATCGCAGATCAGCAAGGGACGGCGGCCGCAGGGACGAACGCGTTGCTGGACAGGGACAGGTAGGGCATGTGGACAGGATCCGGCCACCGGGCCGGACCAGGGAGGGACCGTGAAGGTAACCGTCAGCGCACCAGGCATGAATCAGGACCCGGACACCGCCGCGCAGGGAGCAGCCGCGCAGGGCAACGAGGCCACGGAACACGATCTACCGGAGGGCACCACCGTCGAGGATCTCATCTCCCGGCTCGGCCTTAGCGAGTTCACGCCAGAGATGGCGCTCGTGAACGGGGAGGAACGCGACCTTGGCCACACCTTGAGCGAGGGCGACTCCGTGGCGCTCAGCAGCCCCATCGGCCGCATGTAGATGCGGCGCCAATACCTCGGTGTGTGGGGTACGCTTGCCGTGGTCCCCGCGCGCGTATATACTACGCACAGTTGAATACAACAGAGACGTTGACGGATACGCAGTAAGCATCGGGGACCGGTGTCCAGAGAGCGGGCGTTCGCTGCAAGCCCGCCGCCGCCCGAACGCCGAAGTACCATCCCGAGTCGCGAGCTGAACGCCGAGCGCAAGTAGGTCTCGCCGGTAGCCCACCGTTACATGGGCGGTAGAGCGGGCTCCCGCACACGGAGCCAACCAAGGTGGTACCGCGGAACATACCCCTCCGTCCTTGTGACTGGAGGGGTGTTTGTGTCCAGATGGAGGTACACCGATGGCCACGACCACACGACGGCTGCCAATTACGGAACAACTCGGGGCAATTTGCCGGGGTACGGAGAAGATTCTGCCCGACGAGGCGGCGCTCCTGGCGCTGATGGAGCGCGCGGATGCGGAGAACAGGCCGCTGCGCGTGAAACTCGGCATTGACCCCACGACGCACGACCTGACGCTCGGTCACACCATCCCCCTCCGCAACCTGCGCCGATTCCAGGACCTCGGCCACCAGGCAGTGCTCGTCATCGGCAATTACACCGCGACGGTCGGCGACCCCTCGGGCCGCAGCAAGGCGCGCCCCCCGCTTACGCACGAGCAGGTACGAGCGAACGCCGAGACGTTCCGCGAGCAGGCCGGGAAGATCCTCGACCTCGAACACGCCGAGGTGGTGTGGAACAGCGAGTGGCTGAGTAAGCTGACCCTCCAGGAGCTGATCCGCATCTGCGGGCAGGTGAGCGTAAAGCGGATGCTGCAAGGGGAGTACTTCGGGAGGCGCATGGAGGATCCCGAGCAGACGATCTTCATGCACGAGATGTTCTACCCCATCATGCAGGGGATGGACTCCGTCGCGATTCGCGCGGACGTAGAACTCGGCGGCACGGACCAGGAGTTCAACTGCCTGATGGGCCGCGACATGCAGCGCCAGAACGGCCAGGCGCCACAGGTGGTGGTCACCAGTCCCTTGCTGCTCGGCCTCACCGGACCGGAAAAGATGAGCAAGAGTCTGAATAACTATGTCGGGGTGGGGTGGCCCGCACAAGAGCAGTTCAATCGCCTGATGACGATGGCCGACGACCGGATGGCGGGGTACTACCGGCTGCTGACGGACGTGCCCCTGTGGGAGGTCGAACGCAGGCTGGCGGCCGTGCGCAGCGGCGAGCGTGACCCGCGCGACGCGAAGAAGGACCTCGTGACGCACATCGTCGCCGGGCTCCACGGTGAGC
>JACDAU010000342.1 GCA_013695265.1 Chloroflexia bacterium | reverse complement strand
ATCGAGACCCGCATCATCGACATGGTCGTGCCCATCGGCCGCGGCCAGCGCGGACTGATCGTTTCGCCGCCGAAGGCCGGGAAGACATCGCTGCTCAAGTCCATCGCGAAGGGCATTACGGACAATTACGCTGACGCCCACCTGATGGTGCTGCTCATCGGTGAGCGGCCGGAGGAGGTAACGGACATCCGCCGGTCCGTCCGGGGCGAGGTCGTCGCCAGCACGTTCGATGAGCCAGTCGAGGACCACACAAAGGTCGCGGAGATGGCGCTCGACCGGGCAAAGCGCCTCGTAGAAACCGGCAAGGACGTCGTGATCCTCATGGACAGCATCACTCGCCTGGCCCGCGCGTATAACCTTGTGGTCCCGGTCAGTGGCCGCACGCTCTCGGGTGGCATCGACCCGGTCGCGCTTTACCCCCCGAAGCGGTTCTTCGGCGCGGCACGGAAGCTCGATGAAGGCGGCAGCCTGACCATCATCGCCACCTGTCTGGTCGATACCGGCAGCCGCATGGACGACATCATTTACGAGGAGTTCAAAGGCACCGGCAACATGGAGTTGCACCTCGACCGCAAGCTTCAGGAGCGGCGCGTGTTCCCGGCCATCGACATCCAGCGATCCAGCACTCGTCGCGAGGAGCTGCTGTTGCAGCCGGACATGCTCAAGCAAGTATGGATGATGCGGCGAATGGTGGGTATGCTTGGCGGCACGGAGGGCACGGAGCTCCTGCTTCAGCGCTTGGGTAAGACGAAGACCAACGAGGAGTTCCTCGGAACACTCAACAAGGAACTGATGTAAGCGTCAAGTCTGCACCGGCTGTTCCCAGTGGGAGGCAACACTCCATGGCCCAGTATTCAGCCCCGAGCCCTGCGTTAAAGCGCGTCCTCGAACCCACCGGTCTCACGGTATCACCGCTGTGTCTGGGATGTGCGCCCCTTGGGGATATGGCGGACACCTTCGGGTACTCCGTGCCCGATGCTCAGGCGCTGGAGACGTTCCGCGCCGCCCTGAGTGGGCCGATTAACTTCATCGACAACGCGGCGTCGTACGGTGACGGCGAGGCAGAGCGACGGCTGGGCATCGTACTCGCCGAAATGGGCGGCCTGCCCGAAGGGTACGTCGTGGCAACGAAAGCCGACCGTGATCCACAGACTGGGGACTTCAGCGGCGAGCAGATGCGGCGTTCCGTTGAGCGCAGCCTGCGGCTTCTGGGTCTCGACTACATCCAGATCGTCCACCTGCACGATCCCGAGCACAGCACTTGGGAGCAGATCACCGCGCCCGATGGCGCAATCGAGACTCTGCTCGACCTGAAGCGGGAGGGTGTTATCGGCTACATCGGCCTCGCCGGCGGGCCGGCCGATCTCATGCAGCGCTATGTCGAAACGGACGCCTTCGACCTGCTCGTGACGCACAATCGCTATACCCTGCTGAACCGGAGCGGATCAGCACTTATCGACGCGGCTGCGGCTCGCGGGATGGGGGTGCTCAACGCCGCGCCGTACGGGAGCGGTCTCCTCGCAAAAGGGCCGGACTCCGGCGCACGCTACGTGTATCAGGAAGCGCCGCCGGAGGTGCTGGAACAAGCCCGCGCGTTGGACGCCGTCTGCCGCCGTTACGACGTGCCACTCGGCGCCGCCGCGCTACAGTTTTCCATGCGCGACCCGCGCATTACCTCGACTGTTGTCGGTATGACGAAGCCAGAGCGCATCCAGCAGACGGTGGAGTGGGCGAGCTACGCCATACCGGACGACCTTTGGACGGATCTCGCGGCTATCGGTCACTCCACGCAGGATCCCGAAGCCAGCCGCTGGGGGTAAAACCGGACACCGCGCGTCCGGTCCTGTCGGTGGTTCCTTCCGACTGTGCCCGTGGTGTTGCGTGGCGATACGTGTGGCCTCACGTTTGGGTGAGAAAACAGGGAGTGGTGCGCCCTACGGATATCCTGCCTTGAGGCATGGCAGGTACAGGGTGCACTTCTCCGTGGTTGCGTAGGCACGGGGGAGGGGCTAGGTACGAAGACCTGCACCCTACGGATGGCCGCCCTGTTCTCGGGCAGGGACAAGGAGTTGCACTCTGCGGAATGTGCGCCGTCTTCTCGCCGCATTTGTATTCGTGGAGGAGGGTGACAAGCGTGCTCATCGTTGATGGTCATCTCGATCTGGCCTGGAACGCGCTGCAATGGAACCGCGACCTGCTTTGTTCCGTCCACACGACGCGCACACGTGAGCTTGAGATCGCTGGACCGGGACGCGGACAAGGCACCGTCGCGCTGCCGGAACTGCGCAGGGGACGGGTTGGCCTCTGTTTCGCCACATTGCTGGCGCGCTCGACGGGCCGCGCCAAGCTCGATATCGATTACTCGTCTCCGATACAGGCCTACGGGATAGCACAGGGGCAGTTGGCCTATTACCGGGCGTTGGAAGAGCAAGGGCACGTCCGCATCATCACGGATGCGGCGTGCCTGAACCGCCACATCGCGGAATGGGATGCATATGATGCCCTCCCCGACGCTCAGCAGGACAACAGCCCGCCGATTGGCCTCGTCATTTGCATGGAAAGCGCCGACCCCGTCCTCTCACCAGCGCAGGTGCGGCAGTGGTGGGAAGGTGGCGTGCGGATCATAGGCCCAGCGCACTACGGACCGGGCCGCTATGCCGGCGGGACGGGCACGGAGCAGGGACTGACGTCTGAAGGGTGTGAACTGCTCGTTGAGATGGAGCGACTGGGGATCATTCTGGATCTGACCCACCTGTCCGACCAGAGTTTCTGGCAGGCGCTTGAGCGTTTCGGCGCAACGGTGCTCGCCAGCCACAACAACTGCCGGACGCTGGTCGCGCACCAGCGACAATTCAGCGATGATCAGCTACGAGCGATCGTGGCGCGCAATGGGGTGATTGGCGTAGCGTTCGACGCGTGGATGCTGCAACCGGGATGGGTCGTGGGCGTGACCACGAACGAGCGGGTCAGACTGAGCACCGTCATTGACCACATCGACTATGTGTGCCAACTGTCCGGCAACTGCCGACACGCCGCGCTCGGCACCGATCTTGATGGCGGCTTCGGGCAGGAGCAGTCGCCGCGAGACCTGGACACCATCGCCGATCTGGGCAAGGTGCAGGGACTGCTAGCCGAACGGGGCTACAGCGATGAGGACAGCCGTGCGATCCTGCACGGCAACTGGCTACGGTTGCTCCGCCGCGCCTGGTCAGGAGAGGAAAGCGACGGAGGCAACTTGACATCGAAATAATACTAACTGCGGGTGTATATAGCGTATTATGCCCAGGCGGAAAGGTTGACTTTCATCCTGGCAGGGTGACAGGAATTCACTCCAATGCGCGACAATGTCCTCGACACCCAAACCCTCGACACCGCCGCTTGCGTTAGCGGTAACTTGAGTCTCATACGCAATGCGCTTGAACACTACTGCATGTCATCCCAAGCCGGAGCGAGGGATCCTTAGCCGGTACCACGGATTCCTCACAGGCTCGGAATGACAGATGTTCTACCATCCAGCGGGAGTTAGTAAAAGGACGTTCAACTGAACGCCCAGCCAACCCGCACGGCGCAACAAGCAACGAGAAAAAGCAACTCCTGTCGTGTCCTAATGCTCAAAGGCGTGCGCACACCTACACGGTTACTCACCACACATTGCTCGTTACTCATCGCTCATTGTTCAATATCTTCTGGGACGCGGGTCGTTCGTGGGCCTGCGCCGTGGGCCAGAGGGGCGATCCCTCGGCGGCACCCGGCCACCACTGCGACTGTCCGGCCCACCTCGGTCGAACCCGCCCTCGCGCTCGTTCCCCCGGTCGGGCAGGGCGCTCCCCGGACGCGCGATCACGGCCTCCGGCTGGCGTCCACGAATCGTCGTGCCGTTCAGCGCCGAAAGCACGCGGTGCGCAATCGCAGACGGCACCTCGACGAACGAGAACGCGTCCCCGATCTCAATGCCGCCCACCGCCTGCCCCGACACCCCCGCCTCGTTCGCGATCGCGCCGACAAGATCGCCGGGCCGCAGGTTGTCGCGCTTGCCGATCCGCACAAAGAGCCGGACCATCTCCCCGGTGTCGCGGTTGTCCTCGCGGCGCGGCGGGCGGTCGGCGCTCCGGTCCGTGCGGTCGTTCGAAAACGGCGCGGGCCGCCGGTCACTCGGATTGAACGGACGCTCGGGGATTCGCTCCGGCCGCTCCTGGGGCGTGCGGTCCGCGCGGGTGCCCGACCCAGCCACGGCGTCCGGCGTGGGCTCGGAACGGACGCGGCGTTTCGCCGTGCGGTGCGTCCCGCGCGCCTGTGCCGCCATCTTGAACGCAGCGGCGGCAACCTGCGCGGGGTCGTGCGTCTCCGAGAGGTCGTCGACGAGCGCCTGGAACGTGCCAAGCTCGCCCGCCTCGAGCACCTCCAGCACCTCCTCGCGAAAGGCCGCCCGCCGGCGCGCAGACACATCGTCCGGCGTCGGCACGCGCAGCCGTTGCAGCCGGGTGTGAATCAGCGCCTCAATGACCTTCAGGTGCCGCCGTTCCCGCGGGGTGACGAGCGTGAGCGCCACGCCGCTGCGTCCGGCCCGCGCCGTCCGGCCGATCCGGTGGACGTAGATCTCCGGGTCCTCCGGCAGGTCGTAGTTGATGATGTGGCTCACCTCGGGGATGTCCAGCCCACGCGCCGCGACATCGGTCGCCACAAGCAACTGCGTGTGCCCGGTACGGAACCGGCCAAGCACACGCTCCCGCTGCGCCTGACTGAGGTCTCCGTGGATCGCCTGCGCCGGGTAGTCGAGCCCGTTCAGCCGTTCCCCGAGAGCGTCCGCCTCACGCCGCGTGCGCACGAACACGATCGCGGACTCCGGCTGCTCAAGGTCGAGGATGCGGGCGAGCGCCTCGGGCTTGTGGTACTGGGGCACCTCGTAGTACACCTGCCGCACGAGCGGCCCAACAGCCTCGCGCTGCGACACGCTCACCCGGACGGGGTTGCGCAGATACTGCTCCGCCAGCCGCTGCACGCGGGTCGGGAGCGTCGCGGAGAACAGCGCGGTCTCGTGCTCTGCGGGAAGCTCGGACAGGATCGCCTCGATGTCCTCGATGAAACCCATGTTGAGCATCTCGTCCGCCTCGTCGAGCACAACCGTGCGCACCCCGCTCAGGTCGAGCGTCCGGCGCCGAAGGTGGTCGAGCAGCCGGCCCGGCGTGCCCACGACCACCTGCACCCCTCGGGCGAGCGCGCGGAACTGCCGGTCGTACGCCTGCCC
>JACDAU010000313.1 GCA_013695265.1 Chloroflexia bacterium | reverse complement strand
CTCCATCGCAATGAAGTACCGTCCATCCGACGAGTCGTAGTCGTACACATCCACGATGTTCGGATGCGACAGCCGCGCCGCCGCCCGCGCCTCGTTCTCAAACCGCGCCGTAAACGACGAGTCGTGCGCATACGTCTCCCGCAACAGCTTGATCGCCACCACACGACCTAGCCGCGTGTCCATCGCACGGTATACCTCCGCCGCCCCACCCTGCCCCACTCGCTCGAGAAGGTAATAGCGGCCGGCTATCACATCAGACACCACAGACTACCCAGACACCTTTCGCCAAGATCGACACCATGTATTGAAGCAACCCCTGATCATGAATACGCGATGCGGTACTCGGCCCGCAAGCGATCCGCCTACTACATAATAGTACTCGATGAAGCATAGCGCGGTTCTAATTTCTCGTTGTTGCAACTGATGGATGCGCAAGATAGTTCCACGGGAGGTCACGAGCGGTTAAGTTCGTCAAGGCGGTCGTCGTCGATTCCAAAGTAGTGCGCAAGCTCGTGCAGCACGGTGTCCCGGACTTCTCGACGGACGCATTCTTCATCGCCTTCACACTCGCGCTCAATCGGTCCCTGATAGATCGTGATAACATCGGGCACATCGCCGCTGAGGCTCGCGCCCCGCTCCGTGAGGGGAACGCCCGTGTACAAACCGAAGAGTGTATCATCTGGTCCGAGCCCCAGCTCCTTGATTTCACGCCGTGAGGGCTCAGACTGGACCTCGATCTCCAGGTTCCAAAGCCGCTGCGCGAAGGGCTGGGGCAACGAGTCGAGCGACTCCTGGACGAGGTCAAGAAACATTGCGGTGTCCACTGCCGGAGCTTCTTTCTCTGCGGGTGGATGTTGCGGGTGACTATCCAGTTATACCGTATAGCCTCCGGGCAAGGCGGCACGTTGTACGCGCGGCACAGGTTCGGGTATATTTGGCGGGTGAGCAGCACATCAAACACAGATGCCGTGTTCGTCCCGCGCGTCGGCGCGCACGTCGGTTCGTCCGGCGGCGTCAGCAAGGCCATTGGCCGTGCGCGGGAGATCGGGGCGAACTGTCTGCAGATCTTCGCGAGCGCGCCGCAGCAGTGGCGGTCGCCCGCGCACCCCGACGCCGAGGTCGAGGCGTTCCGCGACGGAGTGCGGGAGCACGACCTCGCGCCGGTCTACCTGCACGCCGTGTACCTCCTCAACCCAGCTGGTCCCGATGCAGAACTCCGGGAGAAAAGCGTGCGCTCCATGCGTGAGTATCTCTCATGGGGAGAGCGGCTGGGCGTGAGTGGCGTTGTCATACACCTCGGCTCCTCAAACAATACAACGCCCGAGGAAGCCGCAGCGAACCTGTGCCGCAGTCTCGATGCCGCGCTCCAGGAGCCATCGAGCGTGCCCTTATTGCTCGAAACAAGCGCGGGCACGCGCAACAGCATGGGGTCGTCGTTCGCCGCAATCGGCTCGCTCCTGAAGCAGCTTGACGCCGGGCAGCGCGCGGGTGTGTGTGTGGACACCGCGCATATCTGGGCCGCAGGGTACGACATCGCGACGCCCGAGGGGCTTCAGCGCACGCTCGACGAGTTCGAGACGGAGATCGGGCTGGAGAAACTCGCACTGATGCACGCGAACGACTCGAAGGTCCCGCTCGGTGCTGCGCGCGACCGGCACGAAAATATCGGCGAGGGCTATATCGGGACGGCGGGATGGCAGGTGCTGCTGTCGCACCCCGCGCTGCGCGCTAAGCCGTGGGTGATGGAAACGCCGGGTCCTGCCAGGAAAGGGCCCGATGCGGCACAGGTGGCGTTGCTGCGGCAGCTCTGGTCCGGCGGTTCACCGGCCCTCAACTCATGAGATCGGCGCTGCGGGTGTTCGGGCGCGCGCTCGGCGACACCTGGTACCAACTGGTCGGGTACACCGCGTGCAACATCGTCGTTGTGCTCGGCTCGCTGCTCGTGATCCCCGCGCCGGCACTCCTGCTGGGACTGTTCCAGGTCGCCACGGAGTCAGCGCGCTACAATGAGCGCCCGGAGGTATCCGCGCTGCTCCGTGCGGCGCGCAGACGGTTCTTGGCCGCCTGGTTACTGGCGGCCATCGAGCTGCTGGGGATCTTCCTGCTGAGTGTGAGCGTCTACTTCTACGCCGCCATAGGCACGACGTGGGCGCTGCCGCTCGTTGCTCTCACGTTCACGCTGAGCTGGGCGTGGCTCGGCGTCATCTTCTACTCGAGCGCGCTGCTGGTGCGCTCGGAACGCGGCGTCGGGATCGCGATCCGCAACAGCGTGGTCGTGTTCTCGCGCTACCCCCTGTTCTCCACGACGCTTCTGTTCCTCTGCTTCCTCGTGCTCCTGCTGAGTATCTTCGTTGCCCCGCTGTTCGTGCTGGTTACCTTCTCCTTTTACGCCGTGCTTGCGACGCGCGCGACGACCTGGGCGCTGCGCAAAGAGGGGTTGCTGCCACCGGAGACTACCCCACAGGAGCTGCCAGTGGAGTTTTAGGTTGACCCGCTTGTGACCGGTGTGTTAGGCTCGGCGGCAAGTCCGGGAGCAGATTCAGGTAAGGGGGCATCATGGGGAAGTTGATCAGGTTTCTAGGCGGGGCAGCCGTCGGTGCCGCGATCGGGACCGCCGCCGCAGTATTCCTTGCGCCGCAGTCAGGGAAAGAATTGCAGGGTAGAATAATGGCCCGCCGCGAGGCAGCGATGGCGGCGGCACGAACGGAGGCCGCCTCCCGCGAGCGGGCGTTGCGCGCGGAGCTGGGTGCCCGCATGGACGCGCTGGCCATCAAGCGGCACGCGCTCAAGGACTAACACCGACACGCTGTGAAGGTGGCGACTATTTCGTAGTGCCCAGGTCTCCATGCCTGCCAAACCACAGGGCGGCCACGGAGAGCCGCACCCGGCTCCTGCCACGGCCACAGGGCGACCAATCCGTAGGGCGCATGGCTCCGTCCCTCCCCCGTGTCTGACCGGACGGCACCCTATCCCCCCTTACGCCTTGACCCGGTGTAAGACTCCGGCTAATATATGAACGACTGCTCATATATTTACGGAGTCCCCGTTGTCGAACTTCAGTACCCTGCCCACCCACGGTCACGCCGCCACCCGGAACGCCGGTCAACGAGGCGGAGACGCGCGACTCAATGATGACATTGCACTGCAACTGTCGGAGATCTTCGGTGTGCTCGCGGATTCTACGCGCCTGAAAATCATCGCGACCCTGATGGCAGGCGAGGTATGCGTCTGTGAGATCGCGAAGCGCCTCTCCCTGCAACAAAGCACCGTCTCACATCAGCTACGACTTCTGCGGAATCTGCGGCTCGTGACGTATCGGAGGCAGGGGCGTACGGTGTACTACCAGCTCTGCGACGACCACGTGGCCGCGCTGCTCCGGCAAGCGCTCGACCACGTGCGCGAGGGCACCGAACCACGTCCGCTTTCCCTTGCAGTCGGGCAGGACGCGGACCAGCAGGTGGCCGAATGACCGTACACGGCGGGCATCCGGGCGGCGGGCGCCCTGGCATCGCAGCGGAGTCGGGCAACATTTCACCGCTGGTCTTCGAGATCAGCGGGATGGACTGCGCGGATTGCGCACGCGGTATCGAGCGCACGGTCCGCCATGTACCCGGTGTGGCGTCTTCCACAGTCAGCTTCGGCACGGCCCGGCTGCGCGTGCTCGCCGACGAGGAGACCGACCCTGCTACGTTGAGCGGTCACGTCGTGCGCGCAGTCGGGGAGGCAGGCTACGGCGCGCGCATCCCCCAGGAGCCCGCCACCGCGACGCCTGTGCCGCCGTGGTGGCGGGCCTGGCTGGGAAACACGCGGCTCCGTGCCGCTGCGGCGGCTGGCGTGCTCATTGTGTTGGCCTGGCTGCTCGGTCGCCTGTCCGCGGTCGCGAGTGTGCCATCGCTTCTGAGCCTGCTCGGATATCAAACGGAGAAGATCTCCCTCCTGCCACTGCTGGGATACGCGGGCGCTGTGTTGATTGGTGGGGCACAGATCGCCCGCAGCGGGTTTCGAGCCCTTGTTCGCTCGCACACCCTCGATATCAACCTGCTGATGACCGTGGCCGTCCTCGGCGCAATCGCCATCAATGAGTGGGCGGAGGCCGCAGCGGTGGTATTTCTCTTTGGACTCGGTGAGGGACTCGAGGGACTGACGGTGGACCGCGCGCGCAACTCGATTCGCAGCTTGCTCCACCTTACCCCGCTTGAGGCCGTGCGAAAGTCTCCCGGCGGACCGGAGCGGGTCGCGGTGGAGGACCTGGAACTGCACGACATCGTGATCGTGCGGCCGGGAGAGCGCATCCCGGCGGACGGCTTGGTGGTAACGGGCGGGTCTTCGGTCGATCAGGCCGCGATCACAGGCGAGAGCATGCCAGTGGCGAAGACGGCGGGGAGCGATGTGTACGCGGGCACGATCAACGGTCGCGGCTACCTGGAGGTCGAAGTGCGCCACCGCGCCGCGG
>JACDAU010000294.1 GCA_013695265.1 Chloroflexia bacterium | reverse complement strand
TCCCGCAGGCGGCAGGCCTCCGCGCCTGCCCCCGTACCCGCGGGCCTCAGTAGCCGGCGAACTGAGGACCGCAGAGGCTCGTGAGTTCCCGGACGACGGGCTTGCTCTTTCCGTAGTATCCCACGATCAGCGAGTCGCAGCGGTAGAAGTGAGGGAAGTCGATCCAATCTATGTTGGGGTTGTCTGCGACTGGGACGACACGAGCCGCCTCCTCAATAGCCTGTGCCTCAGTCGGGTACAGGTGAATGTTCGCGATTCCGCTGGGCACCTTGTAAACGTGGCCGGGTACCGTCAGGAACACCAGCCCGCTTGGCCTCTGAGGCTCAACGCTGATCCCTCGCTCCTGGAGGGTCGCCACGAACCGAACCACCGCAGGCTCACGAGTCACGGGATCCCACTGGGGCGCGGGATCTTTGGTAGGGACGGCAACGGTGGTCTGGGGGGTGGCTTGATCGGCGGGCTGTGCGCTGGTTTCCGCACAGGCGATGCAAAGCACGAGCACAGCCGCAGTAAGGAGCGGATGCCAAGTCTGTGGTCTCATTTTCGTTCCTCCTACTGGCCAGGAATCGGCACATGGTGCTTCATCAGGTTTTCCGCAGCGAGATCTGTACTAGCGACCCAGGGATCGCTCGATCTGCGCCTCCAGCGCTTCCAACGTGGTCGGTGGGGAGAACATACCAAGGAGTTCCGAATCCGCCTGAATCGCCACGCTGCCGCTCTCAAGATCGTATCGTCCCGCAGGGTTGATGATGCGATACAACGTGCGATCCTTCGCGTGTACCTCATCACCTGAGATGTCCTTGAGGAACAGCACGTGCTCCTGACCTCCACTTTAGAGTAAGGCGTGACTTCGTCTCTGTGAGCGGTGATGCTGGCGCGGGACGGCCCTGCCTCCCAGCCAGTTGTGCTATCTAAACCAAATGCGAGCGCTTAAGCCAAGGCGACGAATTCACTCATTCACTCGGTTCCAGCAAGAACCGGGGGTTGGCCGTCATGTCCGAGGTGCTTGAACACCAATCCCAGCCTGATCCGCTCGGCACTACAGGGGTGTGAAGTTGCGGTTAGCCCCCGATATTTGCTGGAACCATCAGGCGAACCGGGCCGGACGTTGCCGAGAAGCGATGGAGCCGGTCCACCCAGCGGTCCGCGAACTGTCTCGCAACGCGCTGCCTTCGATGCGCAACCTTACCTCCCGCTCAGCGGTTGAAGCGCCAGCGCGTTGCGCCATACGGCTCTGCGGTGGCGACTCCGAAGGCCGTGTGGAACGTGAGCGGGGTCTGCCCTTTGGTGACTGGCTGCCGTACTTCATGGATGAGCACGAAGTCCGGTATGTCGAACGTGGTCCCATCGGCGCCACCCAGCCAGCCGGGCCGTCGATGATCGCGAACGACGCACTGTTTCATACAGTGGCGGTTCAGGCTACGGGGTCAGCGGCGGGTGGACGCTCCTGAATGGTCCAGCCATTGCCATCGGGATCGCTGAAGAAGACAAACGAGTTCCAGGCGTCGCCGGGCCCATCAACCGGCTCTCCCTGCTCGAAGTGCTGGACAGGGCTGACCGACACGCTCCGCGCAACAAGCTCGGCGTGCGCCGCTGCAATATCGGACACGACGAGTTGCGTGCCCTGCAGTGACCCCGGCACCGATTCGGTGAGCCCCATGCCCACGACGATCGAGCAGGCCGAACCAGGCGGTGTTAGTTGAATGAAGCGCACCTCGTCACTGAGGCGGGTGTCGTGGTCGACAGCGAAGCCGAGCTGCTCGCTGTAGAAGTGCTTCGCCCGGTCCACATCCGAGACAGGAACGACCACCACTTCGAGCTTCCAATCCATCTTATCTCGTCCTTTCTTAAAATTGATCGCTGCAGTGCGGCCGTAAGCGGTCTCCTCAAGGGAGGATGTCCACTTCCTCGACAAGCGCCCGATCGATTTGCGGAGCACGACACTGCGAACGTTTGCGCCGGCCTGACCTATAGTGACTGTTCACCCGCACGGAGCGCGCTCGTCCACAATCGGACAGGTAGCCAGGAGCAACACTGTTCGGTGGGGCACCTGGAGGGTTCACCGGGGTGCGTCCATAACACGCACTTGCCTGGTGCGTTGAAGCAGCGGTTTCGATGCGATCCTCGCCCTGGCGTTGATTGTAGTATTCATGCTCTCAGGAGGTCGCTATCATCCACTGATATACTAGCGTCATCAGTGACTCCTTCTTAGCCTTCACATCCTTCATCTCCTGAAACGTAACAGTGGCTCGATCATCGGCAACCCACTCCAAAAGGCCGGTGCTGTCCGCAAAGACGAAGTCCTTACTATCCTTCACCTTGGCACCTCTATGAAAAACGAGTTGGAAACGGTCTTCAGAGTGTAGCCGCATCGTCACCCTGTCTTCACCTTTGTAACAGAAGCTCGGGGACTTCCATTTGATGTGCTCCGTGACGTTCTGATTTGAGTCCAGGATTGTGCCTCGTACCTCCTCGATTTCCTCTTTCAGTGGATGATTGAGTGTACCCAGAAATCGATTGACTTCCTCTGTCTGGATTGCCATGCGTGTCCCCTTCGATGGTGTATTCCGCCCGTCACCTGGTCCGTGTTTCGTTGTGCCATTCGCGCCACGCAACCTTCTCAAGCCCCATCCATGCACATGTACTCGATCTGGGATGTCTGGTGCATCTGGTCCTCGAAGTCTCTACCAGCGTACGTCCTGCCTGGCTGAAGCCTTCGCAACTCTGACGACCCAGCAGGTTAGAATAACTCCGGCTGATCGATAGTGCTTCTGTCATTCCGAGCGTGCGAGGAATCCGTGGTCGGGGTTACGGATCCCTCACGGAGTTCGGGATGACATGTAGTAGTGTTCAAGCGCATTGCGTATTAGAGTTGGCCGCGCCGAGCAGGTCGGCGATGTCGACCTCGGCCACCCCTTCCCAGAAGTCTCGCACCCGGCCACCGACCAGCTAGAGACAGGGCTTCCGGTCGAGCACTGTCTCCAGCGTTCCAAGAGGGCCGGGGCACCGGGGTTTCCTCATCGTAGAGGTTGGTGACAGCGCCGGGGTAGCGTGAGACCAGTTGTGCCGGGTGGTCAGCGCACTGCGGTCAACGTGGCGAGCAGCTCGTCGAGACGTTCCATTGATTCGTTCACCCCCGACTCCATCCCGGACTGAATCATTCCGTTCCGACCCTCGACCGTCTGGAACACGACGTTCTGATGCACCATGGTCCTACCTTCGCACTCCTCAAAGGTCATAGTCTCCAGCGAGACGTAGCCCGGCGCTCCTTCAAACTCGAAGGTGCGGACGATGCCGTCCAGGGACGGCAAGCCGTGATGAACGCCGTGGAACGCGTACTCGTTGCCGTTGGCGTCCCGGTGAATGAAGCGCCACGTGCCACCATCGCAGACGTCAAGGCGGTCGACGGTCAAGGTCAGCTGGCGCGGCCCGAGCCACTGCACGAGCATCTCGGGATCCGTGTGCGCGCGGAAAAGCAGCTCGCGCGGCGCGTCAAACTCTCGGTTGATCAGGATCTGCTGCGTCCCAGGTTCCGCGATGATCTGCGTCTTTGCCATTGATGGGTTCCTTTCCAATACTGTGACGTACGGCGATTAGTCCGCGTGGTCCTTGAGCAGCGCGTCGAGCCGGTCGTAACTCTCATCCCAGTACTCCCGGTACTCGGTCAGCCACGCGGTTGCCTCCCGAAGCGGTGCAGCCTCCAGGTGGCTGAGACGGGCGGTTGCCTGACGGCGGCGCGAGATGAGTCCCGCCTGCTCCAGAACCTTGAGGTGCCGGGAGATGGCGGGCTGCGACACCTTGAAGGGCGCAGACAACTCGGCTACGTTCACGTCCCCTTCGGTTAGCCGTGCGAGGATCGCGCGACGCGTGGGATCGGCGAGTGCACTGAACACGGTATTGAGCTGATTATTCATAACCACGTCCTTTTAGAACCATTAAGTTTTGATACTCAGCGCGGAGTTCGCTGTCAAGCGCCCAGGTGGCGACTTCGCTGTGCATCCTGCCGCTCCTAGGATGCAGTCGCCCGATGCCACAACGCGGCACTACTATCGGTAGTTTGTTGCCTTGGGAAGAATGACACCTGGCGGGTGTTACCGGTGAGCAATTACGTCGGTATCCACGGCATCAGCCACCACCTGACACACCACTAAACCCGACTCAACAGAC